>JAFVWG010000194.1 GCA_017501805.1 Oscillospiraceae bacterium | reverse complement strand
TTGTGATTACAATGCTTGCCTCAGGGCTTTGAGTTGTTTCGAGAAAACAGCTAAATTCATATTCAATCGTGTATTACAACAAAGGCTTATTTCTAAGCCGTCAAAACAATCCTCTAAAAACCGGCAGTCCGGACAATCGACGTCCGGGCTGTCTTCTTTTATGATCTCAACGTTTCCCGTGCTGCGGTCGACGCCGCAGAGATCACACGCACCGCGCAGGGTATGATCCCATGATCGTGCCGCTTGCGGCAATCGAATTACCCGGCTCTCCCTTTGGGAGAGCTGTCACCGCAGGTGACTGAGAGAGTCAGGAACGCTTTTTGCAGTTCTCCCTCTCCGTCTCGCTTCGCGAGCCACCTCTCCCATAGGGAGAGGCAAGACAATTTGCAAGAAAAGAAAGCCCGCGCACCGGATGGTGCGCGGGCTTTTCATCGATTCAATTACTTTCTCTCGAACAGCTTGGTCAGAAGATCGAAATCGTCCTCTTCGCTTGCCGCTTCGGAGTATGCGCCCTTCGCGCTGCGCTTCGCATCAAAGCCGGTGGCGATGACGGTCACGCGCATCTCGTCCTCGTAGGAATCGTCGACCGTCGAACCGAAGATGATGTTCGCGTCGGGATTGACAGCTTCCTGGACGATGTTGGCAGCGGTCTCGACCTCTTCGAGGGTCAGGTCGGAGGAGCCGGTAATGTTGATCAGAACGCCGGTAGCGCCGTTGATGGAGGTCTCCAGCAGCGGGCTGGCAACAGCCGCCATAGCAGCCTGCTCCGCCTTTTCGCGGCCCGATGCACGGCCAACGCCCATATGCGCGCGTCCCGCTTCCTTCATGACGGAGGAAACGTCCGCGAAGTCGAGGTTGATCTGCACGCGGTCATTGAAGTTGACGAGCTCGGTGATGGACTCAACAGCCTGCTTGAGAACGTCGTCGGCGATGCCGAACGCGTTCATAAAGGTGATCTTCTGGTCTGTGACAAACTTCAGGCGGTCGTTCGGGATGACGATGAGCGCGTCGACCTTGTCTTCCAGCTCCTTGATGCCGGCTTCGGCCTTCTGCATACGGCTGCCGCCCTCAAACTTGAAGGGAGTCGTGACGACGCCGACGGTGAGCATACCCGCATCGTGGGCAAGACCCGCGACGACGGGAGCCGCGCCCGTTCCGGTGCCGCCGCCCATACCGGCGGTGACGAAGACCATGTTCGCGCCTTCGAGTGCCTGTGCGATGGCGGCCTTGGATTCCTCGGCGGACTTCTGACCGATCTCGGGCTTGGAGCCTGCGCCTCTGCCGCCGGTCACCTTTTCGCCGATCTGGATCTTATTGATCGAGGGATCAACGATCTTGTCGAGGTCCTGCTTGTCGGTATTGATGGTGATGAAGTCAACGCCGCGGACACCGGTCGCGACCATACGGTTGACGACATTGTTGCCGGCGCCGCCGACGCCGATTACGCGAATCGAAACGACATTGTTCTGTTCAGACATGTTCAATCCTCCTATGTATCTGTCGGAGAGCAAGGCTTCCGACCTTCGTGACAAAATACCTATTATATTCTATCGCGGAATCTGCCTCAGGTCAACATCAAAATCTGTTAAATTACTACTTTTTTGTTTTTTCTACCAGGGAATGAATCTTGCAACCTTTTCCGCCTCGAAGGTCAGGTCGATCGTTCCCGTCTGATATTCCGCGAGCTGATCGAGAACAGCCACGAGGTACTGCACCTTGTACGCGAGCTGATCCGTTCCGCCGAAGCGGACGTCATACTGATCTTTGTACCACAGAATAATGTCGTAGGGCTTTGTGACGTCGAGCTTTGTCGCTTCCTTCGCAATGCCCGTTCCCTCCAGCGCCGTGGTGAGGAGCTTTGCCGCGCGAAGGCTTTCTGTGTTCTCCGAGCGGGCCTCTTCGCCGACAACGGGATTTTTGAGGGTCAGACCGATGATGAGCGGATGTGTCTGCGCGGCGGCTTCCGTGACCTTTTCCAGAACTCTGCCGCCGAAGCTGACAAGCCAGTACGCACCGGCGTCATCCTGCACGGAGAAGATCGCGCTGCTCTCGCGGATCTCCAGAACGACCGTTCCCGGAAGCTGACGCGAGATCCGAACCTGCTCGGCATACGGCAGCGCGGCTTTGATCCTTCCCGCGATGCCGGATTTGTTCATTGTGACCAACGGATCGCCAAGCCGGATCCCGGATGCGGAAATGACGGCGTTTTCGTCATAGAGATCATTTCCCTGCACCCGGATCTGCTGGACCTTAAAGAAAATCGTCACGCTGAACAGACACACCGCAACGACGATCAGCATCGTAATCAGACGTACGCCGATCCCGCTGTCCGTACGCAGGGCCGCTTTATGACGGCGGCGGGCTCTGCCCGCTGCGGTTCGTCTTCTTTCGCTCATATCGTTCTCCGTTTCCGCTTCAGGCGAAACGCACTTCCGCCCCCAGCTTTTGCAATGATGTATCCAATGCGGCATAGCCGCGCAACAGCAGCTCCGCATGCATAATGCGGCTCTCACCCTCCGCCGCAAGCGCGGCGATCAGAACGCCCGCGCCTCCGCGCAGCTCCGTCGCGGTCGCAGTCGCGCCATACAGCGCCCGAACACCGCAGATCACGGCGCGGGCATTGTCCGTTTGTATGTTCGCTCCGAATTTCCGCAGCTCCGCAATATGTCGGAAGCGGCACGGAAAGACCGTGTCCTCGATCTCGCTGCAGCCTTTTGCGCGAAGCAGAGCCGCGCTCACAGGAGCCTGTGCATCTGTCGGGAAACCCGGGTAAGTCTCGGCTCGCACCAACCCGACGCCGCAGAGATCTCCATCACTCTGCAGACGGATCTCGCTGCCCTCACAGAAGATCATACACCCTGCTTTCTCCAGCACGTCAAGTACCGGTCGCAGAAGCTCGGGATCGGTATTTTTCAAGCAGATATCACCGCCGCAGGCGGCGGTCATGGAAAGATACGTGGCGGTTTCAATGCGATCCGGCAGCACACGGCGCTCCGTACCGCGAAGCGGTTTTCCGCCGCAAAGGGTGATAACGCTTCCGCCCTCCCCTTCGACCTCCGCGCCCATTGCGCGCAGGAATCGTCCAAGCTCCGCGACCTCGGGCTCTCTTGCCGCCCCACAGATCACAACAGGCTCCGACACTCCCATAGCGGCAAGCATCAGATTTTCCGTCGCTCCCACACTCGGAAACGGGAGCGTGATGACACCGCCGTGCCGTTTCGGCCAGCGGAAGCGCAAAACCGAGCCCTCCGACTCGGTATGTACACCGAGCACCTCAAGCGCGCGGATATGAAAGTCGATCGGGCGTTCTCCCAGAACGCAGCCGCCCGGAGCCGACAATTCCGCGCAGCCGTGCCGCGCCAGAAGCGCACCGAGGAATATCACCGATCCGCGCATACTGCCCGACAGCTCCGGCGGAATGCAGATCCCGCAGGCCTTCGTTGCGTCAACTCGGATCGTATTCCCTTCACGGCAAACCGCACATCCAAGGCAGCGGAGTATTTCCGCAGCGCGGAGCACATCCGTGATCTCCGGGCAGTCCGAAAGTTCACTGGGTCCATTCCCGAGCAGCGTTGCCGCCAGAAGCGGCAGCACGCCGTTTTTCGCACCGTGGACGCAGATCGTTCCGCAAAGGGGTTTTCCTCCCCGCACCACAAGTGTTTGCATAACATCCCTCCGCATAAGATGAGTTTTTTGTCATCCTATGCAGGGAACAATTTCAGCGTGATTCCGCCAGCTCCCGCACAGCTTCGTAAATACGTTCGGCTGAGTCGACAACGGCAAGCTCCGCCATTGCCTTCCGCATACGGTGCATCCTGTCGGGATCGGCAAGCAGTCCCTTCGCCGTCTCATAGAGCAGGTCGCCGCTGCAGGCATTCTCCGGCAGCACGACTGCCGCGCCGCTCTCCGCAAGCGCCTGTGCGTTCTTTTCCTGGTGGTGATTTGTAACATTGGGCGAAGGCACGATGATCGCGGGAACACCCGCCACAAGCACTTCGCTGATCGTTGCGGCGCCGGCGCGGCAGATGATCAGATCCGCGGCAGCCATCACCGTCGGCATATCGCTGATATACTCCTGCATCCGGATATTCGGATGCTCATTCAGCTCCACGCCTTCCTTCTTTACATATTCGGGCATCCAGCGCCAGCCGAAAGAACCGGTCGCGTGAATGTGCTGGAACGCATCGTCTGCGGCGTTATGCCACATAAAACGCGCGATGATCTTGTTCATTTCACGGGCGCCGAGGCTGCCCCAGTAAGACACGACAAGAGGACGCTCATCCAGACCGAGCTTCTTTCTCGCGCTCTCACGGTCGAGATACAAAAATTCCTCGCGTACCGGCGTACCGGTCACCGTGACTTTTTCAGGCTGTCCGTAGGATGCACGGCAGCTTTCAAAGGAAACAAAAATGCGGTCAACGTGGTCCGCGACCAGCTTCGTCGCAAGTCCCGGAACGGCGTTCGATTCGTGAACGGCGCACGGGATTTTGTTGATCGTAGCGGCACGCAGGGCGGGAAAGCTCGCGTAACCGCCTGTGCCGAGCACAACATCCGCGTCAAATTCACGCAGAAGCTTCCCGGCCTTGCTGAGCGAACGCCGCAGGGTAAAAAACGTTTTGACATTATGCGCCAGAGCTGCGGGGGTCAGCTTCCGTTCGAAGCCGGATACTTCAACCTTTTCCATACGGAAGCCCGCCTCGGGAACGATCCGCTCCTCCATGCCGTCGGCGCCGATGAACAGGATCCTGCAGTCCGGCACTCGACGGCGGAACATATTCGCTACCGCGATCGCGGGATAGATATGACCGCCCGTGCCGCCGCAGGTAAAAACAATATTCATACCCTTCACCTTACTTAAGCAGTGTGTCACAATCCCTCGAAACGCTGAGTATCACGCCCATTTCCGCAAGCTGCACCAGCAGTGCGGTGCCGCCGTAAGAGAAGAACGGCAGCGAAATGCCGGTCGAAGGCAGGAAATTCGTAACAACACCGATGTTAAAAAACACCTGGATCGCAAGCAGGCTCGTAAAGCCTCCCGCGAGCAGCGCACCGAAACGGTCCTTCGCATGCATCGCGATCCAGAAGCCGCGAATGATCAAAGGCACGAAGAGCAGAATAATGAGCAGCGCGCCGATAAAGCCAAGCTCCTCACAGACAACGGAGAAAATGTAGTCGTTGTGCTCTTCGGGAAGATAGAGATACTTTTGACGGCTTCTGCCGAAGCCGAGTCCGAACAAGCCTCCCGAGCCGATCGCATAGAGCGACTGCACGACCTGGTACCCTGTATCGGAGGGGTCCGCAAACGGATCGCGCCACGCGGTGATACGCTCCGAAGCATAGCCCATAGATGAAATATAAATGAGTCCCGCCGCAAATGCAAGTATGCCGAGCGCAACAAACCAGCGGAACTTCACACCACCGAGGAACAGCATCACGGCGCCAAGCAGGCAGATAATAATAATTGCGGAGAAGTGCCGCTGCAGGATCAGGATCACGGCAAGCCCCAGGAGAACCGCCGCAAAGGGTAAAATGCCAAATTTGAAGGTCTCCATTTTATCCTTGAAGGAGGAGATCAGCGTCGCAAAGAAAATAACGACCGCCATTTTGACAAGCTCCGAGGGCTGAATGCTGACGCCGCCGATGAGGATCCAGCGCTTCGCGCCGCCGCCGGCAGTACCGATCAGCAGAACGAGCACCATCAGCACGACCGCGCCCACAAGGAACGGAAAAGAGAAGGCACGCCAAAGCTCATAGTCGATCTTACTGACGATCAGCATACCCGTGATGCCGAGCGCGGCGAAAATCGCCTGTCGGATGAAGAAATACAGTGCATTTCCCTCTGTCTGATATGCTCTGGCATAGCTGGCAGAGAGCATCATGATCAAACCAAGCGTCATCAGAATGAGCGTCAGAAGAAGAAACGGCAGATCCATCGGCCCTTTTCGCTTCGTCCGTATGTTTTTTCGTTCGGGCAGTCGCTCCTGCGCGGAGCGGTCCGTCGATCTCGCCATCGTTTTCTCTCCTCTCTCAAATCACATTCTGCCGCGTACGCCGATAAAGGCCAGCACGCAGGCTGCAACGGTAACGGCCGCAAAGACCAGAACGATTTTCACCTCGCTCCAGCCGAGCATTTCAAAATGATGATGGATCGGCGTCATCTTGAAGATCCGCTTTCCGTGGGTCAGCTTGAAATATGCCACCTGCAGGATCACGGAAAGCGTCTCCGCAATATAGATCACACCGACGAGCAGCAGCACGAGCGGCATATCCAGCGCAAATGCAAGACCGCAGACAAGTCCGCCCAAAAAGAGTGAGCCCGTGTCACCCATAAACATCTTTGCCGGGTGACGGTTGTGGAGCAGAAATCCCGCAAGCGCACCCACCATCGCGGACGGCACCAGACCGATCGTCCCCTGCCCCCGCAGATATGCGGCACAGGCGAAGAACGCCATCACCGGGATGGTCACACTTGTCGCCAGACCGTCCACGCCGTCGGTCAGATTCACGGCATTCACGCCGCCGACGATCACAAACATTGCAAAAATGATATAAACGACAAGATTCACGGGCAGCGACACCTGCACAAAGGGGATGTAAAGCTCACCGCTGAGGCTGCCGTTCGCGCGAAGGATCGCAAGATATCCGGCTGCCGCCGCAAGCTGCAAAAGGAGCTTCTGCAGCGCGGTAAGTCCGAGATTGCGGTGGAATTTCACCTTCATAAAATCATCGAGAAAGCCGATGATCCCGAAGATCATCGCAAATCCCAGCGCGTACAGATGCTCAAAATGCCCCGCCAGCATATCTCTCCAGCCAAAAGCGACCACGGAAAGAAGTGCTGCAGCAATAAAGGACACGCCGCCCATTGTCGGCGTACCCGACTTTCCCGCGTGCCACTTGGGTCCGATCTCACGGATCGACTGTCCCGCTTTCAGCGCACGAAGCACCGGGATCAAAAGCTGCCCGAACAGCGCACTCAGCACAAAAGCACAGAGCGCCGCAAATACCTGAATCATCATCATGACCTCTCTTTAAGGCTATGGTCAATTCGTCCGACCTCAGCCTCTTTGTGTAAGCTGCTGATACAAATGCAGCGCATGTTCCATTCGCATTCCGCGGCTGCCCTTAAAGAGCAGCACATCACCGGGCTTTGCAAGCACGGCAAGCAGCTCGGCAAGCTCCTGATGGCTTTGGAAGCATTTGCACTTCGACACATCCATACCGCCCGTGATCGCGCCTGCGGTCATATGGTCCGCATTTGCTCCGTAGGCCAGAAGCATATCCGCATTCGGCACAGCAAGCCTTCCGACTCTGTAATGCTCGGCGGCGCTGCGGTTACCCAGTTCCAGCATATCTCCCAATACTGCGATCCTTGTTCCCGTCGTCGGATATCTTCCCAGCGTCTTCAGAGAAGCCTCCATTGATTCAGGCCCTGCATTGTAGCAGTCTGCGATGATCGTCACGCCCTCGTGGGACAGGATCTGCTGGCGCATCCCTGTGTTGCGGAACACGCTGAGCGCCGCCTGGATCTTTTCGGGACGAACCGATGCGCTGAGTGCGACAGCGATCGCCGCAAGCGCATTCATCACATTGTGTTCGCCGTCCAGCGGAATAAACGCCTCAAAATGCTGCAGTTTCCCGCGCACACGGAAGCTCATCCCTCCATCGATCGGCTTTACATCTTCCGCGAACACATCGCACTCGGGGTTTTTCATTCCGAAAGTGATCAGACGGAATGGGCAATCCTTTCTGCGCTCCCACAGGAGCGGCTCGTCACCGTTCCAGACGCAGAGACCGTTTTCCGGCAGTCCTTCCAGGATCTCCAGTTTGGCTTTGAGGATCCCCTTTCGGCTGCCGAGATGCTCGATGTGAGCCGTGCCGATATTCGTGATCACGGCAACATCCGGCTGTGCGATCGCTGTGAGATAAGACAGCTCTCCGAAGTGGTTCATTCCCATTTCCTGAACCATATAGCGCGCATCCGTCGGCATTTCGAGGATGCTCATCGGTACGCCGATGTGGTTGTTGTGGTTGCCCTCGCTCTTCGCAGTCGGGTATTCGGCGGCGAGGATCTGCGCCATCATTTCCTTGGTCGTTGTTTTGCCGACGCTTCCCGTCACGGCGATCACCTTTGCACCGAGCTTCCCGCGGAAGCCGTGCGCGATCGCTCCGTATGCGCGAAGCGTGTCATCCACGCGCAGGATCGGGATGTTCGTCTGTACATCCTGCGAAACCAGCACAGCGGCAGCGCCCTTTTCGACCGCCTGTGCGATAAAATCGTGACCGTTCATTTTTTCGCCGCAGATCGCAACAAAAAGGTCGCCTTTTTTCACTTTTCTCGAATCGGTCTGCACACCGGTGATAAGAATATCTTCATCATCCGGTTCGATCGCAGCGCCGACCCAGCCGGCCAGCGTTATCAGCTTTTCGCGCATCGCTTTGCCTCACTTTCCGTTCAGATGTGCCGCAACTTCTTCTCTCTCGTCCAGATGTGTCTTTTCCGTGCCGAGGATCTGATAGGTCTCGTGTCCTTTTCCCGCAAGCACGATCACATCATCCTTTTGCGCCAGATCCATCGCACGCCGGATCGCGGCGCGGCGATTCTCAATGACTTCATAGGGGGTCTGGGAGCCGTCCGCTCCCGCAACGACCTGCCTGAGGATCTCATGGGGGTCTTCCGTTCTCGGATTATCGGAAGTAAAGACAACCAGATCCGCAAATCGGACGCCGATCTCTCCCATGATCGGGCGTTTGGTCGCATCGCGGTCGCCGCCGCAGCCGAATACGGCGATCAGCCGTCCCTTGCAGACTTTCTTTATCGAGCTGAGCACATTCTCAAGCCCATCGGGCGTGTGTGCGTAGTCGATCAGAACCGTATAGTCCTTTCCCGGCGTGGGAACGACTTCCACTCTTCCCTTCACGCCGCGCGCCTGTCTGAGCGCATCGGCACAGGCCTCGAGAGAAATCCCCAGCGCGCGTGCGCCCGCGATCACGCTGAGCGCGTTATAGACCGAAAATGTTCCGGGGATTTCAAGCCGCACATCGGCTTCGGACTCCCCCTCCACCGCAGTGAAGGACACACTGTCCGCCGCATAGGCGGGATCCTTCGCCATAAGCTCCGCAGAAGTCCTGAGTCCGCAGCAGCTGCAGGGACATTTGGCGGAGGCGCAGATCTTCTCCGTCGCAGCGTCGTCCGCGTTCAGCAGACCGATCTCACAGTTTTGGAACAGCAGCGCTTTCGCTTTTCGATACTCCTCCATCGTTCCGTGGAAGTCCAGATGGTCCTGCGTCAGATTTGTGAAGATCCCGAGGCGGAAGCCGATGTTTCTGACCCGCTGCAGCACGAGTGCGTGGGAGGAAACCTCCATCACAACGTGGGTGCAGCCCGCATCCGCCATACGGCGCAGCAGCGCTTGTACCTCAACGGATTCCGGCGTCGTACGCTCTGTTTCCAGCACTTCGCCGCCGATCATATTCTGGATCGTCCCAATGAGTCCCACCTTTGCACCGAGCGTCTGTTCAAGAACGGACTTGAGCAGGTAGGTCACCGTGGTTTTTCCGTTTGTTCCCGTCACGCCGATCATTGTCATCTCGCGTGCAGGATAACGATACCACGCCGCGCCGAGATCCGCAAGTGCCGCGCGGGAGTCCGACACGAGCACATACGGGATCTGCGTTTCCGGCGCTTCTTCACAGACGACCGCGATCGCACCGCGCTGTACCGCATCGGGAATATAGCGATGACCGTCCGTCTGATAGCCGCGCACGGCAACATAGATATCGCCGGGCTTTACTCTGCGTGAGTCACAGCTTACCCCGCCGACCTCAAGCTCGGGGGCGGCAGTTTGGCTGAGCACCTGCACCTGATTCAATAATTCGGAAAGCTTCATTGCGCATCACTCCGTCCGTCAGTCCTGAACACGGTTGTCGGTAAATTCCACGGTAATGGTCGTGCCGCGCGGGACAGTCGTCCCCGGCTCTATGCTCTGATGGGTTACATAGATGTAGTTTACAGACCCACGGTCAGAGCCCTTCGCCTGCAGATACAGTCCGTAATCGGAAGCTGTTGTGTTCGCAGGTCCGACGCCCATTCCGCGGAAATCGGGCACAGTAACCTCGTCCTGCGGAACTTCCGCGCCGAGATACAGGATCACCTGCGCATCGCCGGGGATCTCCGCACCGGGTACGGGGATCTGTCCTGTGACGACCGTTCCGTCACCGACTGTGCGGCAGCGGAGGCTGCGGTCCCGCAGCACGGATTCCGCTTCGCTGAGCGTCATCTCGCTCAAATCGGGAACCGCCACGTTCACGGCTCGGATATCCTCATCCGAGTAGTCCGGCTCCACACCGAGATACGGCAGAACATCGGTAAAGATATCGCGCACGGTCGGAGCCGCCATAATGCCGCCGGAGATGTACAGGCCCGTCTCACGGCTCGGCGTGTCCAGCACAACGAGCGTCAGATATTTCGGGTCATTGATCGGCGCAACGCCGACGAAGGACACCATTTTATCCTCCACAGGGCTGCCGTCCGGGTTGTATTCGTCGATCTTTTCGGAAGTTCCCGTTTTGCCGCCGATCCGATATCCGGCAGTTTTCGCCTGACCCGCCGTACCGTCGCTGACAACAAATTCCATAAGACGCCGCATCGTCGCGGAAGTCTCTTCGCTGATGACCTGCCGCAAAACGGTTTTCTCGTTGTGCTGCACGATGTTGCCGTCCGCATCACGGACCTCGCTCACGACATAGGGCTTGAGCAGATATCCGCCGTTTACGATCGCGGAGATGGCACGAACCATCTGCAGCGGCGTGACCTTAAAGGTCTGACCGAAGGAAGCTGAGATCAGCGATGCGGTGGAAGCGCCTGTCAGCGACTCGCGCGGGAAGAAATAGCCCCGCGCCTCACCGGGCAGATCGATGCCGGTGGTCTGCATCAGACCAAAGGCTCGCGCGCTGTCGTAAAAACGCGCACCGCCAAGCTTCAAGCCGATGTTTGCAAACGCAATATTGCAGGAATTGCCGAGCGCCTGCTCGGTCGTCTGCTCTCCGTGTCCCTCGTGTTTCCAGCAGTGCAGTGTCTGCGATCTGCCCGCGAAGTCTGCCCGACCGCCGCAGAAGAACGAATCGTTCAGCGTAACGCAGTTTTCGTTGAGTGCAGCGGCAAGCGTGATCAGTTTGAAGGTCGAGCCCGGCTCGTAGCCGTCTGATACAGGTCTGTTTCTCCACTGGCGCAGACGCGCCGCCGCGACGCCGGAGTTGTATTCGTCGATGCCCGCTTTGTAGTCGTCCGACCCTTTTGTATAGGTCAGCGTTTTCTGATAGAGCTCCTCGAGTTCTTCCGCTTTCTGCGTGTCGTAGATTTCGAGGTAGTTGTTCGGGTCATAGCTCCCGAGCGTCGCCATACCGAGAATTTCTCCGCTGTTGACGTCCATCACGATCCCGAAGGCTCCGTTGAGGACGGTATATTTGTCGATCGCGTTCTCAAGGTTCTTTTCCAGATAATACTGCACAGTGCTGTCGATCGTCAGAACCAAATCGTTTCCGTTTTGTGCATCGTAGTATTTTTCGTAGGTATAGAGCATCTCCGTGCCCGCGTTGCCCTTGGTCGTGATCACTTTTCCCTCGTTGCCGGTGAGCGAAGTGTCGTAGTAAGCCTCCAGCCCCTCCGTTCCGCTGTTGTCGGTGTTTACAAAGCCGATCACCTGAGCGGCGAGAGAGCGGTACGGGTAATGGCGCCGCGCATCCGGCTCAAGATGGACGCCCTTGATGTCGTTTTTGTTGATAAATTCGCGAACCTCCTGCGCCTTTTCGGGCGTGAGCTTCTTTTGAATGGTCTTGTAGCGATATGCGGAGTCCGCGGCCTGCTTCAGGACGAAATCGGCCTCCACACCGAGGATCTCGCTCAGTCCTTTCGCCAGAACGCCGGTGTCCTGCTTCTCGTTTGCGATCTCCATCGGATCAAGAAAGACGTTTTCAGCCGAGACGGAGGAAGCAAGGATGTTCATATTGCGGTCGTAGATCACGCCGCGCTCTGCCGTAAGCTTGGTCGTCTTTGTTTGATTGCCGATCGCCATTTTCTCATATTTATCGTGCTCAAGGATCATAATGCGGAACAGCGTAAAAACAAGCGGCGTAAACAGTACGACCGTGCAGATCAGCATCATAATCATCGTGCGGCTGAGCACCGTGCGGTTCGCCTTTTGCTTCTGCGCCAGTTTTTCGGCGTCTGTTTTCCCTCTCCGTCTGTCCTGCACGTTTCTTCCTCCTCCGCATTGTCGGATAATTCGTAAAAACCGGGGCGGAAACTATGGTGACCGCCCCGGACGTTTATTTATATGCCTGTTATTTGGACAGGTATGCACCGAGCTCCGCAAACATCTCGCGGAACATATCAACCGTTTCTTCGATCGGGCTGATTTTCGCATCCATGACCTCTCCCCGATCCGTGCCGGAGAGATTCACATACACCGTCTGTCCGCCGAAGGGCTTTGTCATACCGAGCTGCTCCGTCGCGACTGCTTCGATCGCCTGAAGATCCAGCATACTGTCGTAGCGGTTCAGGAGCTGATCGCGTTCTTCCTGTAATTGGGCAAGTTCCCGCGTCAGTTCACTGTAACGGGTGTTCGCTTCATAGGTGCCGACATAGGAGAAGAGTATCACAAACAGCGAGCAGAACGCCGCAGCGATGCAAAGCACCGCGGACAGAGTCAGCGCAGGTTCCTTATGGCGTGCACGGGCAGTTGTCCTCTCCTGCGGCAGACGTTCCTTCTCGGTGCGCTGCCGAACGGCAGTGTTTCCATACAGATCGTACGCTGCTGCTCCGTTATAGATGCCGGTGTAATAGCTGCTTGCTGCCATGTCCGCTTCCCCCTATATTCTCTCCGCAACGCGGAGTTTTGCACTTCTTGCGCGCGGGTTGTCCCGCAATTCCGTCTCATCCGAGACGATCGGCTTTCTCGTTACAATGCGAAGGGTCGGTTTTTTTCCACAGACGCAGACCGGGAATTCCGGCGGGCAGGTGCAGCCCTTCGCCGCCGCCTGCATTGAGGTCTTTACGATGCGATCCTCAAGAGAATGGAAGCTGATCACGCAAAGTCTTCCGCCGGGGTTCAAATGCTCCGGCGCTGCGTCCATTGCATGTTGCACCGCGTTCAATTCATCGTTGACCGCGATGCGGATCGCCTGAAAGCTTCTTTTCGCCGGGTGCTGCTTCTCACGCAGCGCCTGCGGCGGCATCGCGCCGCGAATGATGTCGGTCAGCTCCAGAGTCGTCCGTATCGCTTCTTTTTCACGTCTGCGTTCGATCGCAGCCGCGATGAGCGGCGCATAGCGCTCCTCGCCGTATGCAAACAGGATCCTCCGCAGCTCTTCCCGCGACCACATATTCACGACCTCATAGGCCGTCAGTCTGTCCTTGGGATTCATCCGCATATCCAGAGGCGCATCCGCCATATAGCTGAAGCCGCGCTCCGCGTCATCCAGCTGCGGGGAAGACACACCCAGGTCAAAGAGCATCCCATCGATCCGTGGCGTCCCCTGCGCTTCCAGCACATGTGCGAGGTTTTCAAAATTATCGTGGACCAGTGTGACACGCTCGCGGTATTCCCGAAGCCGCTCTTCGGCAGCTTCCAAAGCGGCGGGATCGCGGTCTATGCAGATCAGCCGCCCCGTTGTGAGCCGTTTTGCGATCTCGAGCGAGTGTCCCGCTCCGCCGAGCGTTCCGTCCAGGTAGATCCCGTCCGGACGGATATTCAGTTGCTCAACGCTCTGCCGCAGCAGAACGGATGTATGTACAAATCCCATCAGAAGCCGAGCTCCTCAAGCGCCGCCGCCAGATTCTCGGGCGTAAGCTGTGTGGATTCCAGCTCGTCGTAGGTTGCGGCATTCCAGATCTCCGCGTGGTCGCCCTGACCGATGAAACAGACTTCCTGCTCCAGTCCGGCATACTTCCGAAGCTCTGCCGGGATCAGAAAACGCCCCTGCTTATCCGGGTCGCACTGCGCGGCATTGGCAAACAAAAAGCGAAGCGTGCGTGCCTTGGACATCGGCAGTTCCGCGTAACGGTCCAGGATCTTCTGCCAGCTTTCCTGCGTATAAACGGACAGGCAGTGATCCAGTCCCAGCGTCACGTAGAAAGATTCGCCGAGTTCTTCTCGCAGCTTCGAGGGAACGAACAGACGCCCCTTTGCATCGACCGTATGGCGGTATTTCCCGTACATCCCCTCTCACCTCTCTCCACTTTCATCATTTTTGCTCCATTTCGCGCCACTTACCTATACTATACATATATAAAACGTAAAATGCAATCCCCTTTTTGATTTTTTTCGAAAAAAATCAGGCGCGTTTTCCGCGCCTGAAAACAAAATAGGGTTCACGTTTCGTTCCCTTGATTCTATACGCTTGCAAGACAGAGCGATTCGCCCAAAAGGTTCAGGGAAACACACTTGGTTTTCGGCGTCTGCAGGAGAAGATCCGCAAGCGGAGATTCGATCTCTTCCGCAATCAGTCTGCGAAACTGTCTGGCGCCTCCGCTCGTCTTGCAGCGCGCCGCGAGCCACGGTGCGACCTCCTCTCCGAACGCAAGCGTCAAACCGCCCTCCTTCGCACGGGCATCGAGCGCGGAAAGAAGAAGCCTTGCGATCTGTTCCAGCGTCCCTGTCTCCAACGGGCGAAAGGTCGTAATGCAATCGATCCTCCCCAAAAATTCCGGAGAAAAGCATTCTTTCAGACAGGCGGCATCCGCGCCATCCGTACGCCGATCCTCAAAGCCCGCAACCGCAGTGTTTGCGCCAATGTTTGAGGTCATCACGATCATCGTGTTTCGGAAGTCCGTCTTTCTCCCCGATGCATCGGTCAGCACGCCCTCATCCATCACCTGCAGCAAAATGCCGCAGACATCACGGTGCGCTTTTTCGATCTCATCAAGCAGTACCACGCTGTAGGGCTGGCGGCGCACCTTCTCTGTCAATTCGCCGCCCTCTCCGTGTCCGACATAGCCCGGAGGCGCCCCCAAAAGACGCGAGACCGTGTGTTTTTCCATAAACTCGGACATATCCAGGCGAATCAGCGCCGACTGCGATCCGTAGACCTGTTCTGCGATCGCCTTGCAGAGTTCCGTTTTTCCGACTCCGGTCGGCCCCATAAAGAGCATAGATGCGATCGGGCGGTTCGGGTCGCGGAGTCCCGTACGTCCGCGGCGGATCGCGGACGCAACGGCGTGTACGGCCTCGTCCTGTCCCAAAACTCTGTTCCGAAGGCGCTGTTCCAGCTCACACATTTTCTGCCGTTCCGTCTCAGAGATCGTGCCGAGCGGCACGCCTGTCCGCGCAGAGACGGTGCTCTCCACTTCAGCCGCCGTCACTTCTCTTCTCCGCTCCGGACGCATCTGTTCGCCAAACAGCCCCTTCAGTTCCTCCCGCAAACGCTCTGCATCCTCAAAACGACCGTAGCGGATCGCCTCGTCGAGTGCCGCAGAGAGCAGTTTTCGCCTCGTTTCCACCGAAGGAGCCGTTCCCGTTTCCGCCCGCATCCGCACGCGCGCCGCGCTTTCGTCCAAAAGGTCGACCGCCTTGTCCGGCAGATACTGCCCGCTCATATAGCGGCACGAAAGCGCGACAGCCGCATGTATCGCGTCCGGACAGATATGCACGCAGTGGTGCCGTTCCATACCCGGACGCAGACCGGAAAGGATGCGTTCCGCCTCCTGCGGCGTCGGCTCCGGAACCGTCACCGCCCGAAAGCGCCGCTCCAGCGCGGCATCCTTTTCAATGTATTTTTTGTACTCCTCCCGCGTGGTCGCACCGATGATCTGTATTTCACCCCGGCTGAGCGCCGGTTTGAGCAGATTTGCCGCATCGATCGCACCTTCCGCAGAGCCGGCTCCGCAGATCGTGTGCAGCTCGTCAATAAACAGGATCACATTTCCCGCACGCCGCATTTCCAGCACGACATCGCGGACGCGTTCCTCAAACTCTCCGCGGTATTTTGTTCCCGCAAGAAGAGATGCGAGATTGAGCGACAGCAGCCGTTTCCCCCGCAAAGCCTCCGGGACGTTTCCGACCGCCATTTTCTGCGCCAAGCCCTCCACGATGGCGGTTTTCCCCACCCCCGGCTCTCCGATGAGCGCAGGATTGTTTTTCCTTTGTCTGCAAAGCACCTCCATGACCGTCCGCAGCTCCCGCTCCCGACCGATCACAGGACCGCTTGACTGTGCACACAGGAGCATATCCTCACAGAATTGTTCCGCCAGCTTCATACGGCACTCCCCCGTCTCCCTTTGTTTTTCACTCTTTCTGCGCAGACCGTCATACACACCCGAAAACACGGTGTTCCGATCCGCGCCGTACTGCTCCAGGATCTGCATTGCACGGCATGGTTCCTGTCGGATCACGCCAAGCAGAATATGATCCGGCTCCACAAGCTCCGCGCGCAGCGCACGCGCCTCTCTCCCCGCAAGCGACAGGATCTGCCGCGCGTGCGGCGAAACAGCGCGGACCGGCGAACGACGCTCGCCGTGCGTTCGCGCGTAGGACAGCAGGATATTCCGCCACAGCGGAGCTTCCCAGCCAAGCTGCCGCAGCATGCGGCTCCCCTCCGTCTCGGGACCCGACAACAGCGCAAACAGTAAATGCTCGGAGCCGATCCGGGGGCTTCCCATCTCTCCCGCCGCCTCTCCCGCCCGCTGCACCAGCAGCAGAGCTGCGGCGGAAAAACGTGTTTTGTCCATACGATCCCCTCCCTTCGTATTCTCCCTTGATTTGCGAAAGTTAAACAAGCTCGACACGACACGATCATTTTTTAGTTTATTATTTACTTTTCGCGCCGTTTGTGCTAAACTGTCCTTACAACAAGAGGAGGTGCTACTATGGCATACGTTATTGGCGATTCTTGCCTCAAGTGCGGCGCTTGCGCCGACGCTTGCCCGCTCGGCATCATCACCGAGGGCGACGAGCGCTACGTCATCGACGCTGATCAGTGTGTCAGCTGCGGCGCTTGCGCTTCCAGCTGCCCCGTCGGTGCGATCGAAGAAGGCTAAGTATCCGAACAGCACAAAGCCCCTGTGCATCCGCACAGGGGCTTTGCCTTAGGAAGGAGGAGACCGTATGACGGAGGAATACCTTTGGAACGGTGTGCGAATGCAAAACCCGGAAGACATCTTCCGTCTGTCCGCAGATTCCGTGGTTTTGGCGGATTTTGCCGCGCCCGAGCGCGGCGGATCGGTCTGCGACCTCGGCTGCGGAGCGGGCGCGCTGATGCTGATGCTGTTGGCAAACGATCCGACGCTTCGCGCCGTCGGCGTAGAGCTGCAGCCGCGCGCCGCGGAGCTGGCACGGAACAATCTCCTGCAAAACGGCTTTGCCGACAGCCGTGTGCTGACAGGCGACCTTCGGGATATTCGGGCGCTGCTTCCCGCCAACAGTTTTCGGCACGTGATCTCCAATCCGCCGTTTTTTCCCGCCGACAGTCTCCCGCCGAAGTCGAAAGCGCTGGAGCTGGCGCGGACAGAAAAAGCCTGCACGCCCGATGACCTCTGCGCTGCAGCCTCGTGGCTTCTCTCCTCCGGCGGTCATTTCTGCTTTGTGCATCGCCCGGAGCGGCTTGCCGAGCTGATCGTCTGCCTGGACCGCCATCGGCTCGCCTTGAAACGCATGCACTTTGTCCGACATCACGCAGGCAGTCGGCGCGCACTCGTACTTTTGGACGCAGTTCTGGACGGAGGCGTCGGGCTCTCCTGCCCGGACGACCTCATACTATATAATGATGACGGCACGCCGACAGCCGATTGCCGTCGGATCTACCATCAGGAAGGGGGCTCTCTCCTATGAGCGGAACACTGTATCTTGTCCCGACGCCGATCGGAAATCTGGGTGACCTCTCTCCCCGCTGCCGCGAAACACTGGAGGCGGCGGACTTCATTGCCGCAGAAGACACGCGGGTCAGTCTGAAGCTCTTCAACCACCTGGGGCTTAAAAAACAGCTCGTCAGCTATTACGAGCACAACAAGCGCGAGAGCGGAAAGCGGATCGTCGAACGTCTGCTCGCGGGCGAGACATGCGCTCTGGTGACCGACGCCGGCACCCCCGCCATCTCCGACCCCGGTGAAGATCTGGTGCGTCTCTGCGCGGAAAACGGTATTCCCGTCTGCGCTGTCTGCGGTCCCTGTGCCGCGGTGACCGCGCTCGCGGTCTCGGGACTTCCGACCGCCCGTTTCTGCTTTGAAGGCTTCCTCTCCGTCAACAAAAAGAGCCGCCGTGAGCATTTGGACGCCCTTCGCAGCGAGACCCGCACAATGATTTTTTACGAAGCGCCGCACAAGCTCGCCGCGACGCTCTCGGATCTTCGGGATCATTTCGGCGGCGAACGCCGCATCAGCCTCTGTCGGGAGCTGACAAAGCTGCACGAGGAGATCCTGCGCCTCACGCTCGACGAAGCAATCGCGCATTGCGCCGAAACGCCGCCGCGCGGCGAGTATGTCCTGATCCTTGCAGGTGCGGAAGCAACGCAGGACGAGGACCGTTCGGAAGAGACCGCGCTCGCAAAAGCACGCAGGTACCTTGCCGCGGGAATGAGCAAAAAGGACGCCGCCCGCCTTGCCGCCGAAGAGACGGGATTCCCGAAGAACGCCCTCTACGACAAAATCAAACAGGACTGAGATCACGACCGCCGGGACTGCGATCCCGGCGGTTTTCATTTTTAAAACAGGGCGTACATACACTTCTCCGAAAAACATTTCGGAAGGAAGGATCGTTTTGCAGCTCTCCGCAGCCTATACCGTTATGCTCCTTGCATCACTTCTCTGCGCCGCTCTGCGCGGCGAAGCCGCGGCGCTTTCCGCTGCCGCGCTCGAGGGTGCGGGAACGGGCGTGACGCTCTCGCTTTCCCTTGCGGGCACGCTTTGCCTTTGGTCGGGCGTTGCAAAAGTATGGGAGCAGTGCGGCGTGAGCCGCCGACTTTCGGCTCTGCTCCGTCCGCTGCTCAAGAAGCTTTTTCCCGATGCAATGCGAGACGAACGCGCCGCCGGAAGCATCTGCTCCAATCTCGCCGCGAATCTGCTCGGACTCGGAAATGCGGCAACACCGCTCGGCGTCGCTGCGGTATGCCGAATGCGCGAGCTCTCCGGAAAAGACCGTGCCACAGACGAGATGTGCCGCTTCATTGTTCTGAACACAGCCTCCATACAGCTCATTCCCGCGACCGTTGCCGCCCTGCGCGCGCAAGCGGGCGCGGCAAGTCCGTTTGACATTCTCCCCGCGGTCTGGATCACCTCGCTCGGCGCGGCGGCCGTCGGGCTGAGCGCCGCCGCGCTCTTTGCAAATTATGGGCGCTGACTGGATCGTTCCGCTCCTGCTTGCGGGTACCGCCTGTCTCGGACTGGCAAAACGGCAGAATGTATTCTCTCTGATGGCCGATGGTGCTTCCGCGGGACTTCGGACCGTTCTCGGGATCGCGCCGCACCTGATCGTCCTGCTCTCCGCCGTGCAGATGCTGCGCGCAAGCGGCGCAACGGATGCGCTGGCTTCCTTTCTTTCCCCCGTCTTTGATTTTTTCGGCATTCCCGCCCAAACAGCACCGCTTATGCTTATCCGTCCCTTCAGCGGCAGTGCGGCGCTCGCTGTGGGCGCGGAGCTGATCGCGGAATACGGAGCGGATTCGCTTGTCGGGCGCACCGCCGCCGTTATGCTGGGCAGCACGGAAACGACCTTCTACGCCATCTCCGTCTACTTCGGCGCGGCAGGCGTCAAGGATACACGCTACACGCTCCCTGCCGCGCTTTTGGCAGATTTGACCGGTTTTTTTCTCTCTGCGCTGACCGTTCGTCTCTTTTTTGTCGACACGATTTGATTTTTTCAGAAAAAGCTTGACAAGAAACACCCATTGCTATACAATAGCCGCGTCATATGAAGATTGCAGGAAATATCCGAAAGGAAACCGAAGGAGTAATACTCTCAGGTGCCGTTTCACGGCGAAGACTGCGGTCGGATGACACTCTGGAGAAGCCCGGGGAAACCGGGTGCCGAAGGTGCAAAGCCCACACGGGCTAATCTCTCAGGCAAAAGGACAGAGCTGCGCATTCGCATTTATGCGGATGCGTTCATCTTTGCGTTTTGCGTGGGAGTCTGCTTCGGCAGGCTCTTTTTTTACGAAAGGATGAGGAAAACATGGAAAACATTCTGCAGGTCGTCGCCAAGGTCAACGGCGCGATCAACAACGTCGTCTGGGGCGCACCGGCTCTGGTGCTGCTCATCGGAACGGGTCTTCTGATCACGCTTCTGACCGGCTTCTTCCAGTTCCGCAAGTTCGGCTATGTCTGGAGCCACACCATCGGCGCGATCTTCAAGAAGAAAGAGTTGCGTGAGAGCAAGGACAAAAAAGCCATCTCGCAGTTCCAGGCGCTCTGCACAGCCCTTTCCGCCACGATCGGCACCGGCAACGTCGTCGGTGTTGCCTACGCGATCACGATGGGCGGTCCGGGCGCTGTGTTCTGGATGTGGGTCGCCGCCATCCTCGGTATGATGACACACTATGCGGAAAACGTACTCGGCATCTACTACCGCCGCCGCAACAAGAGCGGTGAATGGTGCGGGGGCGCGATGTACTATCTGAAAGATGGCATCGGCGGCATGAAGTACGGCAAGTACCTCGGTTCCGTTCTCGCCGTTCTCTTCTCCTTCTTCGCGATTCTTGCCTCCTTCGGCATCGGCAACATCGGTCAGTTCGCATCTATCGCGGAGAGCATCTCCGTCCTGACGCCGGGCGCAAACACCGACGTGGTGTATCTGATCGTCGGCATCGTCGTCATCATCCTGACAGGTCTTGTCGTTCTCGGCGGCATCAAGCGCATTGCCACCACGAACGAAAAGCTCGTCCCCTTTATGGCATTCTTCTATATCATCGGCTCGATCATCATCCTCGTGATGAACGCATCGCAGATCATTCCTGCATTTGCCGCCATCTTCAAGAGCGCCTTCGGCGTGCAGGCTGCAGCGGGCGGTATCGGCGGCGCACTGATCGCCAACGCAATGTCCTGGGGCTTCAAGCGCGGTGTGTTCTCGAACGAAGCCGGTCTCGGCTCCTCGGTCATGGCGCACTCCGCCTCGAACATCAAAGAGCCTGTTGAGCAGGGTCTTTGGGGCATCTTCGAGGTCTTTGCGGATACCATCGTCGTCTGCACCTGCTCGGCTTTGGTCATCCTGACCAGCGGCGTTGTCGATCTGGAAACCGGCGTATCCTTCTCCGGCGTGACAAAGCTCGCTCTTGCCACCGAAGCTTTCTCCAAGGCCTTCGGTTCTTTCGGCAGCTGGTTTATGGCGATCGCGATCTCCCTCTTCGCCTTCTCCACCATCCTCGGCTGGAGCTACTACGGCGTTAAGGCCTGGGAGTACATTTTCGGCACCAAGTCCACGATCATCTACAAGAGCATCTTCCTCGTGATGATCCTGGTTGGCGCAACACTCGACACCTCGCTCGCGCTCGACATTTCCGACACCTTCAACGGTCTGATGTCGATCCCGAACCTGATCGGTGTGCTCGGTCTCTCCGGTCTTGTCATTAAGATCACCAAAAACTATGCCCGCCGCAAGATGAAGAAAGCGGCGTCCATTGAAGCCCCGATGTATTCCTACGACGAAGCGATTCAGAAGGAGATCGAGGCTCGCGAGGACTGATCCTCTTCCCCTTTCTCACAACAACGGGCAGAGACCAAATGGTCTCTGCCCGTTTTATATTCGGGAAACTTTTTCTTGCTATCTGCTCGAAAAACCGATATGATACTGCCATAAAATACCGGGAGGTCACACTATGATGCAAACGCCGGAACGAAGCGCGGCACTGGCGCTTCTTCAAAAGTACAACAAAGAACCGTTTCACATTCTCCACTCGCTGACCGTCGAGGCCGTGATGCGTTGGTACGCAAACGAGCTCGGATACGGCGCGGATGCCGATTTCTGGGCGACCGTCGGTCTTCTGCACGACATCGATTTCGAAAACTGGCCGGAGGAGCATTGCAAAAAAGCGCCGGAACTCCTGCGGGAGATCGGCTGCTCCGAGGATCTGATCCACGCGGTCTGCTCGCACGGCTACGGCATCTGCTCGGATGTCCGACCGGAGCACGAAATGGAAAAGGTGATCTTTGCCGCAGACGAGCTGACCGGGCTTATCGGCGCGGCGGCAAGAATGCGTCCGAGCAAGAGCTGCACGGATATGGAGCTGAGCAGCCTCAAGAAAAAATTCAAGGACAAGAAATTCGCCGCAGGCTGCAGCCGCGACGTGATCCGCGATGGCGCGGAGCAGCTCGGATGGGAGCTGGATAAGCTTCTTGAGCTGACGCTCAGAGCAATGGCGGCAAGCGAAGCCTCCGTTGCTGCGGAGCTGGAGACACTCACCTGATCCTTTATAAAAGAACACCGCTTGGGCAGATGCCCAAGCGGTGTTTTCCTGTTGTGCGGCTTCACACAGCAGCAAGAATATGCAGATTACGTATTTCCGCATCCGTGATCTCATCGTTGACGGAATACGCATGCTTTTCCAGATCGCCGCAGTTCGCTTTCGTGAGCGACTGCTCCGTCAGCTCGGAGATCACATCGGACGCGATCTGTTCGATCGCATCGTACTTGACCTCCGCCTGCTCCGGCTCGTTTCCCGTCGTGAGCAGCCATTCCAGATGGATCGCAAGCTCCGAAAGCTTCGGAAGCTCGCGCAGCGCGCGGAACGTCCACTTGTAATAGGGACGATAGACCCGATTCAGCAGGAATACCGCCGCGAGGGTGCTCTTCACAAACTCCGCCACCGCGAGCTGCGCTGCCGCAGGCTCGCCGTGCTTCAGACAGCGCAGATAATTGTACTGTCCCGACTGCGCCATCAGCAGGAGCTGACCGGCGAGACGCTTTCTGCGGATATCCTCCGGGAAAGAGGCAAGCATCTCACGAAGGCGCGTCACCTCGCCAAAGTGATCGAGAAAAACCGCGCCGTTCGTCGCTTCCGCGAGAGACTGCTCCGAAAGCGTCAGCCACCGTTCCGTCGAAAGCCTGCCGCCTTCCATCCCGACAGTCGCACGGAAGAACTCCTCCGTGCGCATCACGCCGTGGCGTGCCCCCCCGACCGGGCTGAGCGCCGAGCGCCGAACGCCCTCGAACTCCTTCGGCAGCTTTGCATACGCCCGCTCCAGCAAAAATGCCGCGCGTCGGTCCAGAAGCTCCTCCCCGGGCAGGAAGATGCAGAAGCCCGGCTCAAAATCGTGATCCCGGGAGGTCTCATCGTCGTAACCGAAGCACTCCGAGCCCGCTCCGAAGAGACCGACCGCAAGAAGCGGGAGCAGTTCGGGAAACTGCTCTTCCAGCATCGGTCTTCCGTGCGCCTCAAAAAAGGCGCGTGAAAGCTTAATTCCCCGCATAGATGCGTTCCGCCTCCTTTTTCAGTTCCTCCGCCGCGGCAAAATAACCGTAGTAGGAAAAACCCGGCGCACACTTTTCGCAGACGAAGGCGTAGTAGCCGTCGTGCGGCGCATCCGCTTGCTTCAGAAGCTCATAAGCCCTGTCTACAAGAGCAAACACCTGCTTTTCCGCTTCCTCAAAACCTTTTTCCGCCGTGACCGCGTCCGCGCGGTTGAGACAGGTGATCGCCTGTTCCAGCGCTCCTCCGGGCACGGACTGCATGATCTCCATCGCCCGATCGTAGAGCGCGTACGCCTCCGCAAATTTCCCGAGCGCGACGCAGTCGAGCGCCATATTGTTATACAGTCCGCCGAGCAGCTCCGCCCGCGTCTGCGGGTGCGATTCGTAGATCTCTTTCGCCTTTCGGAAAAGCTCCAGTGCCCGCAGGTTTTCGCCGAAGGCGCTGTACGCCGTCGCGGCATTGACAAAGGTCGTCCCCGCGCTGACGGAGTCTTCCATTTTCTGCGTCTTCAGCAGCTCCAGCGCCTGTTCGGCAAAGGAGAAGGCTTTTTCCTTTTCCCTTGTCTTGCGGTAGTGTCCGACAAGCTCGTTGCAGACAAGCAGCCTGCCGCGCAGGTCATGACCGAGCTCCGCTTCCGAAAGCCAGTAGAGCAGATGCCGCTCCGCGCCCGCGTAATCGCGCCGGCTCATATATTCATCCAGTTTTTCGATAACACGCCGCTGCGGGATGCTTCGGATCTGCGCCGCACCGGGCTCCTCATTGCAGAGCAGACAGCGGGGCTCCAAATAATCTTCGGGCGGGATGGTTTTTCCTGCCATTTGTTTCTCCTTCGCTGTGTTATTTCAGTTCCTTCAGCATATCGGTCAGGGTGTCCTCAAGCTCCTCGTCGGTGCCGGGCATATAGATCGTCGTCGAGCCTTCGTAGCTGTCGGGATCGACGGTCTTGTTGGGCAGATAGCAATGATAGCCGCAGGCGTAGCCGTTGACAAAGGTCATCGCAAAGGGGGACCGCTCCTTGATGTGCTCACCGATGCTGGAGAACGGCTCGAAGGGCAGCGTGGTGATGGCGCAGTCTCCGATGCGGATCGC
>JAFVWG010000193.1 GCA_017501805.1 Oscillospiraceae bacterium | reverse complement strand
TTTGAATCGGGTGCCGCGTTCTTTAAGATTTGATTATTTGACGTGCTCTGCAACAGCAACTGCAACTGCGACGGTCGCGCCGACCATCGGGTTGTTGCCCATGCCGAGGAAGCCCATCATCTCCACGTGCGCGGGAACGGACGAAGAGCCCGCGAACTGCGCATCGGAGTGCATTCTGCCCATGGTGTCGGTCATGCCGTAGGAAGCCGGGCCGGCTGCCATGTTGTCCGGGTGCAGGGTACGTCCCGTGCCGCCGCCGGAAGCAACGGAGAAGTACTTCTTGCCCTGCTCGATGCACTCTTTCTTGTAAGTGCCGGCGACAGGATGCTGGAAGCGGGTGGGGTTGGTGGAGTTGCCGGTGATGGAAACGTCCACGCCCTCTTTGTGCATGATCGCAACGCCCTCGCGGACGTCGTCCGCGCCGTAGCAGCGAACATTCGCGCGCTCACCCTCGGAGTAGCGGATCTCCTTGACGATCTTCAGCTCGGAGGTGTGGTAGTCGAACTGAGTCTGCACATAGGTGAAGCCGTTGATGCGGGAGATGATCTGAGCGGCGTCCTTGCCCAGACCGTTCAGGATCACGCGCAGGGGCTCCTTACGAGCCTTGTTGGCGTTCTTGACGATACCGATCGCGCCTTCGGCGGCAGCGAAGGATTCGTGACCCGCGAGGAACGCGAAGCACTTGGACTCGTCGCTGAGCAGCATGGCGCCCAGGTTGCCGTGTCCGAGACCGACCTTGCGGTCCTCGGCGACGGAGCCGTCGATGCAGAAGGCCTGCAGGCCGACGCCGATCATCTTGGCAGCTTCCGCAGCGGTCTTGACACCGGCCTTGATGGCGATCGCAGCGCCGACGGTGTAAGCCCAGCAAGCGTTCTCGAAGCAGATGGGCTGGATGCCCTTGACGATCTCATAGGGGTTGAAGCCTGCATTCTTGCAGATCTCCAGGCACTCCTCAACGGAGCCGATGCCGTACTGAGCGAGGACGGCGTTGATCTTGTCGATTCTTCTTTCGTAACTTTCAAACAAAGCCATTGTCGTATCCTCCCTCTCTTATTCCTGACGCGGGTCAATGTACTTGGCAGCGTT
Organism: Oscillospiraceae bacterium; assembly: GCA_017501805.1. GTDB lineage: Bacteria > Bacillota > Clostridia > Oscillospirales > Oscillospiraceae > RGIG3566. The sequence goes on along the minus strand of JAFVWG010000193.1, from coordinate 5,389 downwards.
TTCGAACTGACCGTAGTGACCCTTAGCCTTTTCCAGTGCGGCAGCGGCGTCTTCGCCCTTCTTGATGAATTCCATCATCTTGCCGAGGTTGACGAACTCATAGCCGACGATCTCATCGTCCTTGTTCAGAGCAACTCTCGTGCAGTAGCCTTCCGCCATCTCGAGATAGCGCGGGCCCTTTTCCTTGGTGGCAAACATCGTGCCGACCTGGCTGCGCAGGCCCTTGCCGAGGTCTTCGAGGGAAGCGCCGACAGCAAGACCGCCCTCGGAGAAAGCGGACTGGGTGCGGCCGTAGACGATCTGCAGGAACAGCTCGCGCATAGCGGTGTTGATCGCGTCGCAGACGAGGTCGGTGTTCAGCGCCTCAAGCAGCGTCTTGCCGATGAGGATCTCGGATGCCATAGCGGCGGAGTGGGTCATACCGGAGCAGCCGATGGTCTCGACCAGAGCCTCCTCAATGATGCCGTCCTTGACGTTCAGCGTCAGCTTGCAGGCGCCCTGCTGCGGTGCGCACCAGCCGATGCCGTGGGTGAAGCCGGAGATGTCTCCGATCTGCTTCGCCTGCACCCATTTGCCCTCTTCGGGGATGGGCGCCGGGCCGTGATAGGCGCCCTTTGCGACCGGGCACATATGCTGGACTTCGGTGGAATAGATCATAGCGTATTCATCCTTTCTGATTGATGACGGATTTTCATCCAATGATTCCCATTATTTTTCCAAAAGGAACTGTGCGAAGGATCTTGCGGCTTCGGGATAGTGAACGCTCCGAGAGAACGCGAGGTAGACCGGCTCATAGGTGATGCCGCAGGCTTCCGCGGCTCCCTTCGAAAGCAGGATCGCGCGGTCGTCTTCGATGCGGTCCGCATACTTCGCGCAGAGCTCCTCTCCCAACGCCTCGCTGACGGGGAGAAGATCCTCGTAATCCTCGAGGAAATCCACGTACGCCTTCTCGCAGACGTAAACATCCACGATGCCCGACGCAAGCAGCACAAGGCTCTTCTGGTGTTCCTGGTAAAACTCGGTGATTTCGTCTCCGTTCGTACCGAGCACGGTGATGCTGCCGTCGATCGTGACTTTATCCTTCCTGCGTGTGTTGCCGATGTATTTCTTAAAATCGGCGCCAAGCTGCAGGCTCTGCTCCATAGTCGCCTCGGTGTCCGCAACGGCGACATAGAGAATGTGCGTGTTCGTCTTGTTGTCGATCGCATAGCCGAGCGCTCCGACCAGAGCGACCGCCAGAACAACGGCAAAAAACTCGACCTTGTAGTATTCGAAGACGTACTCCACTTTCTGCCGGAAGGTCATATCTTTGGTTTTTTCTTTTTCCTTTGCAAGAAAAGCCTTCCAGCGTGCAGACAGTTTTCCCATGATAGTTTGCCTTTCCCGCTGTCAGATATTTTACTTTGTGCCGAAGATACGGTCGCCGGCATCGCCCAGACCGGGAACGATATAGGCATGATCGTTGAGCTTTTCATCCACAGAGGCAACAAAGATGTCCACATCGGGGTGATCGGCCTGGATCTTGGCAACGCCCTCCGGCGCGGCAAGGATATTCATCAGCGTGATGGATTTGCAGCCGTATTCGTTTTTGAGAATGGTGATCGCATCGGAAGCCGAGCCGCCCGTGGCGAGCATCGGATCGACAACGAAGACGCTGCGCTCGGAGATATCCGGCGGCATCTTGCAGTAATATTTGATCGGCAGATGCGTTTCGGGGTCGCGGTACAGGCCGATATGACCGACCTTGGCAGAGGGGACGAGATCGATCATCGCATCCACCATGCCGAGTCCGGCGCGGAGGATCGGAACGATCGCCAGCTTCTTGCCCGCCAGCATACGGCAGGTAGCCATAGCGATCGGCGTCTTGACCTGAACTTCCTCCATAGGCAGATTGCGCGTGGCCTCATAGCACATCAGTCCGGCGACTTCGCCGACGATCTCGCGGAATTCCTTAACGCCGGTCTTCTCGTCGCGAAGGATCGCGAGCTTATGCTGCAGCAGCGGATGATCCAACACATGTACGCTTCCCATTGTCATGACATCTCACTTTCTTTTTTTAATCTTTCGGCGCGTTCCCGCTCCGCCTGTGACAGACGCAGATAGTTCGGACGCAGCTCCGCCGCGGAAGCCGTTTCCCCACGGGAGAGCGCTTCCAGCGCAGCCAGCGCCACTCCTGCCGGACGCTGCAGACGCAGATGCTCCGGAGGCAGGATCAGTTCGCCGTTGTCGCTCAAGGTATTATAGCACAAAAGCGCCCCATCTCCAACAAGAATTTTCGGTTTTTCGATTTTTTCCAGATCACCGTTCAATTCTTCGATGGAAACAGCGCGGTCGGGACAGAGCCGTGTGAGCTTTCCGTCCTTGATTTCAAAGATCGCATTGTAGACCTGTGCGCGCCGTGCGTCCATACAGCAGACATAAACGCCGTCCGTCACGGCGGCGCCGCGCGCCATCGCCTCCAGCGTGGAAACGCCGACGCAGGGGATCTCTCTCCCCCATGCGAAGCCCTTTGCCGCCGCAATGCCGATGCGAAGCCCCGTAAAGCTGCCCGGACCCGCCGCAACTGCGACCGCGTCGACATCGTTGACCGTCAGCTCGCAGGTTTTGAGGAGGTCTTCCGCGATCTCCAGAAGTGTTCTGCTGTGCGTCTGACCGCTCGCCTGCAGGTTTTCCCCGATAAAGGCACCGTCGCGGTACAGCGCCGCCCCCGCCGACTTGGCGGAGGATTCAAAAGCCAGTAAAATCAAGCTCGCGGCCTCCCGTTATCGTGATCGTTCTGGTCGTATCGCCGTTCTTTTCAAAGTCCACGCAGATGCAGGGCAATCCCTCGAATGCCTCCTCCACGCGTTCCGCCCACTCCACAACGCAGACACCGCCGCGCTGCAGGTAGTCCTCCCAGCCGATGTCGAACAGCTCGTCCGCCGACCCGAGGCGATACATATCAAAATGGAACAGAGGGATGCGTCCGTCGTGGTATTCGTTGACGATGTTATACGTAGGACTGGTGACGGGACAACAGATGCCGAGCCCCTCGGCGATGCCGCGCGTGAGCGCGGTCTTTCCCGCGGCAAGGTCACCGCGGCAGGTCACCACATCGCCCGCCCGCAGCTGCGCGGCGAGCAGTTTGCCGAGCCGCTCGGTCTGCTCGGGGTTTTCGGTGCAAAACCGCATACGATCCCACCCTTTCCGCAATATCATAGCACATCGCAGGCTGTATTGCAAAGCAAGTTTTTGTTTACTTCCGCATCGGAGAATGGTAAAATGGGAACAACTCACAAAAGGAGGTGCGGGCCTTGCGTCTGCTGCGCGCTGTCGGCGTATTTTTCAAAAAAGCGGATATGCTGCTTCTGGCACTGTGCCTTGCGGCGTCTCTGTTCGGCGTGGTGATCCTCTCGAGCACCACGCGCTATATGGGAAGCGGTCACTATATTCTGACGCAGCTGCTCGCCATCGGACTCGGCGTTGCGCTGTATATCGCACTGACGCTCTTCGATGTGGAGATCCTGGTCGGGCAAAGCGTTCCGCTTTTTGCTTTCAATATGCTCTTCATCTCCACGCTGTTTATCTGGGGCGTTGCCGGCAACACAGGCAACCGAAGCTGGCTGGCATTTTCATGGCTTCCGTTCAGCATCCAGCCCGCCGAGATCTGCAAGATCACCTTTATTCTGATCAACGCCGCCATTATGCGAAACCGTCAGCGCCGCATCTCCGAACCGCGCACGGTGATGAAGCTCGCAGCGCATCTCATCATCACAGCGGGACTGATCATTCTGGCGTCGGACGACTTCGGCGTGGCGCTCATCTATGTTTTCGTTTTCCTGCTGATGGCGTTCACGGGCGGCGTGAGCAAGTACTGGTTCTACTCCGGTCTGGGGCTTTCCGCCATCGCCGCGCCCATCCTTTGGTTCGGACTCTTCCGCGAAGACCAGAAGAATCGCATCATCGCACTTTTCGATCCGTCGATCGACCCGACCGGCAGCGGCGTCCGCTGGCAGACGAATCTGAGCCTGCGCGCCATCCGCGGCGGCGGGATCACCGGTCAGGGGCTCTACTGCGGCGATCTGGTACAGGCGGGTGCAAATCCGCAGCAGCACAACGACTTCGTCTTTTCCTCCATCGCAGAGGAGCTTGGCATCGTCGGCTGCGTGCTGACGCTTCTGCTGCTCACCGCGATCATCATCCGCTGCCTCTATGTCGGCGCGAAGTCCGGCAGCTATCTCAACCGACAGATCTGTGTCGGCATCGCGGGAATGATGATTTTCCAGGTCGCGGTCAACGTCGGTATGTGCCTGGGACTCTTCCCGGTCGTCGGTCTGACGCTCCCCTTCATCTCCTCGGGCGGCAGCTCCCTTGTTTCAACGTTCTTTGCCATGGGGATCGTTTCCGGCATTCGGATGCACCCGTCACCGGACAGCGCCGCCGCATATGTCCGACCGCCGAGCCTCGCGTAGGGAGAATTTCTCTTTCATTTGAGAAAAAAGCATTGACAAAACCGCTCTCGGCGGCTATAATAGCATCTGTTCCTGCGGGAGTGCTGGAATTGGTAGACAGGCAGGCTTGAGGTGCCTGTGTCCATCCATAGACGTGTGGGTTCGAGTCCCATCTCCCGCACCAAAATCGACAAGGCTCGATAGAGTCTTGTCGATTTTACTTTTTACCTATTCACTCTTCGTTATTCTCTAAGTAAGCGTCAAATGATACACACCCGAACCACATTTTAATCTCTCGAACCAAAAAAGATGCCAAGCGGCATCTTTAATTGGTTTTGCGGATATTATCTGGAATTTTTGCACTCCATGGTAATAGCTCTTTTGTGGGCAGGATATGTATGTTTTCAAACAACCACACAAGGTAATCATAAATTTTCAAATTGTTTACTTTTGCGGTTTCTACTATAGAATAAAGCCTTGCTGATGCCGCTGCTCTCTGCATTGTATTACTAAAAAGCCAGTTTTTTCTTCCTTGTATGCTTTGGTATTATAACTTCTTCTATTTGTTTTGAATTATAAAATGACCATTTCTTTGTTTCTTTGACTCCTTCCGGAATATAATATCGTTTGTTTGCTCTGTTGCCTGGATAAACATATAATATTTGTATATTTTTATCAAATAAAACTCCATCTTTTGATATAAATGCTGAATTTCCTTCTGAAACTAAAATTGATTGTAAATGTAAACAATTTTTAAATGCTTTTTCTTTTATTGTTGTTGTACTTGCTGGTAATGTATAAGTTGTATTTGAATTACCAACTGGATATTGAATTAATGTTATTTTATTTTTATCATATAATATTCCATTTTCACTTTCATATTTTGTATTGTTTGAATCAACATTGATTTCTTGAAGTGAATTACATTCATCAAATATATCATTTCTTATTGTTATTAC
>JAFVWG010000192.1 GCA_017501805.1 Oscillospiraceae bacterium | reverse complement strand
GCTGTCACCGGTGGTGGTGTTCTTCAGTCCGACCACGGCGGCAATGTCGCCGGAGTAGACCGCCTCGATGTCTTCGCGATGGTTCGCGTGCATCTGCAGGATGCGTCCGACACGCTCGCGGTGGTTCTTCGTCGAGTTGAGCACCGTGCTGCCCGCCTTCAGCGAGCCGGAATAGACACGGAAGAAGCAGAGCTTACCGACATAGGGGTCGGTCGCGATCTTGAACGCAAGCGCCGAAAACGGTGCCGAGTCGTCGGATTCGCGGGTCTCTTCGACATCTTCCTTGGGATTCATACCGGTGATGGCCGGAATGTCCACCGGAGAAGGCATATAGTCCACGATCGCATCGAGCAGCTCCTGAACGCCTTTGTTGCGGTAGGAAGTACCGCAGCAGACGGGGGTCAGCTTGACGGCGATCGTCGCCTTGCGGATAGCGGACTTGATCATCTTCTCGGGGATGGGCTTTCCTTCCAGGAAAAGCTCCATGATGGTCTCGTCCTGATCGGCAAGAGACTCCAGCAGCTTTTCGCGGTATTCTTCGGCAAGCTCCTGCATATCCTCGGGGATATCTTCCTCGCGCATATCTTTGCCGAGCTCGTCGTAGAACACGAACGCCCGCATACGGACCAGGTCGACAACACCGCGGAAGTCCTGCTCAGCTCCGATGGGGAGCTGGATCGGAGCGGCGTTGCACTTCAGACGCTCGTCCATCATTTTAAGGACGTTGTAGAAATCCGCACCCATGATGTCCATCTTGTTGACGTACACCATACGGGGAACATTGTACTTGTCCGCCTGCCGCCAGACGGTTTCCGTCTGCGGCTCAACGCCACCCTTTGCGCACAGAACGGTCACAGAGCCGTCCAGAACGCGGAGCGAACGTTCGACCTCAACGGTGAAGTCCACATGACCCGGGGTGTCGATGATGTTGATACGAGTCCCTTTCCAGAAGCAGGTCGTAGCAGCGGAGGTAATAGTAATACCGCGCTCCTGTTCCTGTTCCATCCAGTCCATGGTAGCGGTTCCGTCGTGGGTCTCACCGATTTTGTAATTGACACCGGTGTAGTACAGAATACGTTCCGAAGTCGTAGTCTTACCGGCATCGATATGTGCCATGATTCCGATGTTTCTGGTGTTTTCAAGGGAATATTTTCTGGGCATGTGAGAACTCCTTTGCTGTAATTACCAGCGGAAATGCGAGAACGCCTTGTTGGCCTCGGCCATCTTGTGCGTGTCCTCGCGCTTCTTGACGGATGCGCCGGTGTTGTTGCATGCGTCCATAATCTCGGCCGCAAGTCTTTCCTTCATGGTACGTTCGCTTCTGGCACGGCTGTAGCCGGTCAGCCAGCGAAGACCGAGAGTCTGACGACGTTCGGGGCGAACTTCGATCGGCACCTGATAGTTGGCACCGCCGACACGGCGGGTCTTGACCTCAACGCTGGGCATGATGTTTTCCATCGCCTGCTGGAAGGCCTCGAGACCGTTCTTGCCGGTCTTCTCTTCTACGATGCCGAAGGCGCCGTAGACGATCTTCTGCGCAACGCCCTTCTTGCCGTCGAGCATGATGCTGTTGACAAGCTTCGTCACCAGGACCGAATTGTACATCGGATCCGGCAACACTTCTCTTTTGGGAACGTTACCTCTTCTGGGCACTTCGCTTCCCTCCTTCATAATAAAATGATTTCATCGGTACTACGAAAGCATATACTTTCGTGGGTGCCTGCCAAGAGGTCGTACATAAATATATATCAACCGCTCAGCAAGGCATCGCCTTGCCATAAGGCAAAAAGCAATTTGTGTTCGGCGGGATTATTTCTTTCCTGCCTTGGGCTTCTTCGCGCCGTACTTCGAGCGAGACTGCATACGACCCTGAACGCCCTGGGTGTCGAGCGTACCACGGATGATGTGGTAGCGAACGCCGGGGAGGTCCTTGACACGACCGCCGCGGATCAGCACGACGGAGTGCTCCTGCAGGTTGTGTCCGACGCCGGGGATATAAGCGGAAACTTCATATCCGTTGGTCAGGCGCACACGAGCGATCTTCCGGAGTGCGGAGTTCGGCTTTTTGGGGGTCGAGGTTCTGACTGCCGTGCACACGCCGCGCTTCTGGGGAGAAGACAGATCCGTCGCGCAGTTTTTCAGCGTGTTCAGACCCTTCTGCAGAGCGGGAGCGGTGGACTTGTAGGTCGAGGTTTCTCTGCCCTTGCGTACCAGCTGGTTAAAAGTAGGCATGGTGTTCCTCCTTTCTCAAAGAATCTGCCGAGACGGCATTTGTCACGAAAAACGCCCCTTTTTGTGGGCATAGTCCGCGCAAAATAGAATTATAGCATAGTGTCCCGCTTCCGTCAATCAAATTTGAGAAAAATTTTTCCTGTGCCGGAATATTCTGTCCGAAACGCAGATCCCCTATTCGTCCCTGTGTTTTTATGTTGTTCATTCGGCATAGGAGGCAATCTGACGCCCATCGGCGCGTCGGAAAATGTCGCAGGCATCGGCGTTCTGCGCAAGGAGGGCTATGAAGTTTCCTCCGGCACATTTATGAAATACGCCGTCCCCTTCACCCTTGCCGCCGTCACGACGGGATACCTTTTGGTCTGGTTCCTCCGGTCGTAACGAAAACATTGAAACGACCTCCGAGTATCATGCTCGGAGGTCGTTTTTTATGTATTTGAAAAGCCGCCCGATCCAAACGGATCGGGCGGCAATTTATGCTTTTGCGGTACTCAGCGCACCTCGTTGTCGATCATTTCCTGCGTGACCTCGGACTCGGGAGCCTTTTCGAGATTGAAATCGCGATAAGCGCCGAGACCCGCGCCCGCGGGGATCAGCTTGCCGATGATGACATTTTCCTTGAGGCCGATCAGGTGGTCGACGTTGCCCTTGATAGCGGCTTCCGTCAGCACCTTGGTCGTCTCCTGGAAGGAGGCGGCGGAGAGGAAGGAATCGGTCGCCAGAGAGGCCTTCGTGATGCCCATCAGCGTGAGCGTGTTCTTCGCGTACTGCAGCTCGGTCTCGCCGGCTTCGATGCGCTGACGGATCTCCTCGTTGGCATCCTCGAACTCGAACGCATCGATCACGGTACCGGTCAGCAGCTTGGTGTCGCCGGGATCTTCCACACGCACCTTGCGCATCATCTGACGGATGATAACTTCGATATGCTTTTCGTTGATATCAACGCCCTGCTGACGGTAGACCGCCAGAACGCCCTGCGTCAGATAATCCTGCACAGCCTCAACGCCGGAGATGCGCAGAACATCGTGCGGGTTGAGCGCACCGTCGGTGATGGGCTGACCTTTCTTGACCTCGTCGCCGTCCGCGATCTTGAGACCGACGGAGTACGGGATCTGGTAGTTGCGCACATCGCCGTCATCTGCGGTGATGGTAATGTCGCGGAGCGCGGTACGGTGGCTGTCGTCCACCGATGCCTTGCCGTCGATCTCGGAAATGATCGCCATCTTCTTCGGCTTGCGGGCCTCGAAGAGTTCTTCGACTCGCGGCAGACCCTGCGTGATATCGTCACCTGCGACGCCGCCGGTGTGGAAGGTACGCATCGTCAGCTGCGTGCCGGGCTCACCGATGGACTGCGCGGCAATGATGCCGACCGCTTCGCCCATATTGACCAGCTCGCTCGTGGCGAGGTTCATGCCGTAGCACTTCGCGCAAACGCCGTTGCGGGAGCGGCAGCCGAGGATCGAGCGGACATACACGCGCGGAATGTTGTGCGCGAGCAGGATCTGCGCATCCTCTTCCTTGAACATATGGTTCTCGTCGAAGAGCACTTCGCCCGTGGCTTCGTCCACAACGTTGCCGATGGGATAGCGTCCGCGGATGCGTTCGCCGTAGGTCGAGATGACCTGTCCCTTTTCCACAAGCTCCTGCTTCCAGCTGCCGTGCGTGCTGCCGCAGTCCATGTGGCGGATGATGACATCCTGCGACACGTCGACCAGACGGCGGGTCAGATAACCGGAGTCAGCGGTACGCAGAGCGGTATCGGTCAAGCCCTTACGTGCGCCTCGCGAGGAGATGAAGTATTCCAGAACGGAAAGGCCTTCACGGAAGTTTGCCTTGATCGGGATCTCAATGGTGCGGCCGTTGGTGTCCGCCATCAGTCCGCGCATACCGGCGAGCTGACGGATCTGGTTCATACTGCCTCGAGCACCGGAGTCCGCCATCATGAAGATGGGGTTGAAGCGGTCGAGGTTGCCCTGCAGCGCATCGGTGACTTCCTTGATGGTCTGTTCCCAGCGCTGGACCGTCAGACGGTAGCGCTCATCGTTGGTGATAAAGCCGCGCTTATACTGGCGGTCGATACCGACGACATCGTGCTCGGCGGACTCGATCAGAGAGTACTTGCTTTCCGGGATGGACATATCGTGGATGGAGACCGTGACAGCGCCGCGCGTGGAGTAGTGATAGCCGAGCGCCTTGACGTTGTCCAGCATCTCCGTCGCAACGGTAAAGCCGTGGACGCGGATGCACTTGTCGATGATCTTGCCGAGCTGCTTTTTGCCGACAAGGAAGTCGATCTCCAGCTTGAACAGATCGTCCTCCGTCTCGCGCTTGCAGAAGCCGAGATCCTGCGGGATCGGCTCGTTGAAGATGAGGCGTCCGACGGTCGCGTCCACCATACGGCTGCGCTTGACGCCGTCGATCTCCTTCTCCACCATCACGCGGATGGGCACGTGCAGATCGATGGTCCCCGCCTGATAGGCGAGCATCGCTTCGTCCACGCTCACAAAGCTGTTGAGGATCTCGCGCGGCTGCTTGCCGCGGGTCGTCTCTGCAGCGAGCTGCGCGACGGTGCGGATATAGTAGTGGTCCTCTTCCTTGATATCCGCCGCATCGTCCCAGGTGTTGCGGACCCACACAACGGTGTCCGGCTCCAGATCGCCCTTCTTGAGCGCGGCCTTCACATCGGCGCAGGTCTCAAAGGACTTCTCGGGATCGTTCTTGGGATAGCGGAGATAGGTCAGGTAGTAGGTTCCGAGGATCATATCCTGCGTCGGAACGGTAACCGGCTTGCCGTCCTGCGGACGGAGCAGGTTGTTGGCGGAAAGCATCAGCATTCTCGCCTCCGCCTGCGCCTCGGCGCTCAGCGGAACGTGGATCGCCATCTGGTCGCCGTCGAAGTCGGCGTTGAACGCGGTGCAGCACAGCGGATGCAGCTTGATCGCGCGTCCTTCCACCAGCACAGGCTCAAAGGCCTGGATGCCGAGGCGGTGCAGCGTCGGTGCACGGTTCAGCATAACGGGGCGATCCTTGATGATGTCTTCCAGAGCGTCCCAAACCTCGTTCTTGCCCTTGTCGATCATCTTCTTGGCGGACTTGACGTTGCTTGCCAGACCGTCCTCGACGAGTTTCTTCATCACGAAGGGGCGGAAGAGCTCGATCGCCATTTCCTTCGGCACGCCGCACTGATAAAGCTTCAGTTCGGGTCCGACGACGATAACGCTTCGGCCGGAGTAGTCAACACGCTTGCCGAGCAGGTTCTGACGGAAACGTCCCTGCTTGCCCTTGAGCATATCGCTCAGGGACTTCAGCGCACGGTTGTTTGCACCGGTGACGGCGCGTCCGCGGCGTCCGTTGTCGATCAGCGCGTCGACCGCTTCCTGCAGCATACGCTTTTCGTTGCGGATGATGATATCCGGCGCGTTGAGCATATTCAG
>JAFVWG010000191.1 GCA_017501805.1 Oscillospiraceae bacterium | reverse complement strand
TTCTGGACATCCTGCGGAAGTGCTTTGCTTGGGTCTTTATGAGCTTCCTTCTGCAGAGGTTCATCGCGCGTTTGCACAGGTCCCTTTGGAGGGTGTTTGGCTCCGGCCTGCCGGATAGGGTTCGCGTTGCTGTCTTCCGAATCAGCCGTAGACCCTGCTGTTTCCACAGAGCCGGGGGGCAGGGGAGCATCGCTGCTCTCGGTCGAAAGTGAGGGCATACCGGCGGAGGGATCATCCGTCGTGCTGATGACTTCGTCAGTGTTTTGCGGGATCGGATCAAGACCGTATTTAGCAAGCAGCTCTTTAAGGCTCTGTTCCTGTAGGGCAGCAAGCTCTTCTTCGGAATAGCGCATACTCAACAGGAATGCCTGCAGATTATTGCGCTGTGTGTAGGCTGTAACAACGAGCCCAATCAGCAGCGCGGCAAGAACAGAACCGATAACGACCAAACGCCGTTGCCTTTGCTTCATTGCGGAGCCTCCCCGAATATACGGAAACACCGATATGCAGAATACATATTTTTACACCTACTAGTTATCATAGCACCGCTTTCGGATTTTGTCCAGTAAAAAAAGATATTTCTCTTCTGCTGCGAAACAGATTTATCCGAGCAGCTCGATCCCTTTGCGGATGCGGTCGAGACTTTCCTCTTTTCCGAGGAGCGCTGCGATCTCCGTTGCACCGCCGGGGGTCATCGCCTTTCCCGAAAGAGCTACGCGCAGCGGCCACAGGATGACAGCGTTCTTCACGCCCTGCTGTTCCGCATATCCGGAAAGCGCTGCGTAAAGTGCTTCGTTTGTCCAGTCCTCAAGCGATTCGAGAAGGGGGAGGACAGCGCGAAGGGCGGCGAGGGCGGTTTCGCGGTCGGACTTGGACTTTTTGTGAACATACAGCTCGGTGTCGTAGTCCGGCAGTTTGTCCAGAAAATCAACGCGCCCGGGCAGATCGGAGAGCATCTCGCAGCGCGGCTGCAGGAGTGCCGCGACGGCGCGCAGGTCGATGTTGCTGCTCTGAATTGCCTGCTTGAGATAGGGTTCTGCACGGAGGTAAAACTCGTCGGAAGACATCTTCTTGATGTACTCCGTGTTCATCCAGCGAAGCTTTGCAATGTCAAAGACAGCGGGGGATTTGGAGATGCCGGCGAGGTCAAAGGCCTTTGCCAGCTCCGGCAGGGTGAAGAATTCCTGCTCGGAAAGCTCACCGCGCGGCGCCCAGCCGAGCAGCGCAACATAGTTCAGGATCGCCGGGGTCAGATAGCCCTCTCTGACGAGATCTTCATAGCTGGGGTCGCCGTGGCGCTTGGACATCTTGTGCTGTGCATCGCGCATAACGGGGGAGCAGTGAACATAAGTCGGCACTTCCCAGCCGAAGGATTCGTAAAGCAGATTGTACTTCGGTGCGGAAGACAGATATTCGTTTCCGCGGACAACGTGCGTGATGCCCATCAGATGGTCATCGATGACATTTGCGAAGTTGTAGGTGGGCAGACCGTCGGATTTCAGCAGGATCTGATCTTCCAGCTCGCAGTTGTCAACCGTGATGTCTCCGAAAGAGGCGTCGTGGAACGTAGTTGTTCCGGTCTCGGGGATCTTCTGCCGCACGACGTAGGGGACGCCGGAGGCGATCCTCTTTTCAATCTCCTCGACAGGCAGCTTCGGGCAGCCGCAGGAATGCTTCTCGATCTGCTTGCCCTCGGTGTCGTTTTCCTGCTCTGCTTTTTCGCAGAAGCAGTAATACGCACCGCCCTTTTGGACGAGCAGGTCGGCATATTTTTTATATGTGT
>JAFVWG010000190.1 GCA_017501805.1 Oscillospiraceae bacterium | reverse complement strand
CATCGCTGGTATGGAAGAGCCCGTGCTGGTCTCCGGCACGGACGGCTGCGGCACCAAGGTCAAGATGGCCATTCTGATGGACAAGCACGACACCATCGGCATCGACGCCGTTGCGATGTGCGTCAACGATATCATCTGCGCGGGCGCAAAGCCCCTGTTCTTCCTGGACTACATCGCCTGCGGCAAGAACATCCCCGAAAAAATCGCCTCCATCGTGTCCGGCGTTGCCGAAGGCTGTGTGCAGTCCGGCGCCGCGCTGATCGGCGGCGAAACCGCGGAGCACCCCGGAATGATGCCCGTGGAGGATTACGATCTCGCCGGCTTCGCGGTGGGCATCGTGGATAAGAAGAACGTGCTGGACAACACCCGTATGGCGGTCGGCGATGTTGTGATCGCCCTGCCCTCTACCGGCATCCATTCCAACGGTTTCTCCCTCTGCCGCAAGGTCTTTGATATCGACAACAACAATCCCGAGCTCTACGTTCCCCGTGAGGAGCTGGACGGCAAGACCATTGCCGAAACGCTTCTGACCCCCACCAAAATTTATGTCAAGCCCATCCTGGCGCTGCTCGAAAAGGTGGACGTGAAGGGCATCAGCCATATCACGGGCGGCGGATTCTACGAAAATATTCCGCGCTCTGTGCCCGACGGACTGTGCGCCAGGATCGACAAGCGCGCCGTGAAGGTCCTGCCGATCTTCGACCTCATCGCCTCCTGGGGCAATATTCCCGAGCGTGATATGTTCAACACCTACAATATGGGCGTTGGTATGAGCGTCGTCGTCCCCGCAGCGGAAGTCGACACCGCTCTGTCCGTTCTCAGGGACAACGGCATTGACGCCTATGTGATCGGCGAGATCATCGCGGGCGAGGAAAAGGTGATTCTGGAATGAAGACCAACATTGCTGTCCTCGTCTCCGGCGGCGGAACGAACCTGCAGGCACTGATCGATGCGCAGCAGCGCGGCGAGCTGGGCGGCGGCGAGATCACTGCCGTCATCTCCACCAAGGAAGACGCCTTCGCGCTGGAACGTGCGAAGAAAGCCGGGATCCCGGGATATGTGATCGCCCGGAAGGCGTACCCCGACCATCAAGGCATCACCCGGGCGATCGTCGCCAAGCTGAAAGAGCTGGACATTCATCTGGTCGTGCTGGCGGGATGTATGGTCATCTTCACACATGAGCTGACCGACGCCTATCCCAACGCCGTTATGAATGTGCACCCGGCGCTGATCCCCTCCTTCTGTGGGAAGGGTTTCTACGGACTGCACGTACACGAAGCCGCGCTGGAATACGGCGTGAAGCTTTCCGGCGCTACCGTGCATTTTGTCAGCGAAGAGTGCGACGGCGGTCCCATCATTGCACAGAAGTCCGTTGCCATCCGCGAGGATGACACCCCCGAAACGCTCCAGAAGCGCATTATGGAGGAGGCGGAGTGGAAGCTGCTTCCCGAAGCGGTCTCGCTCTTCTGCCAAGGTCGTTTGTCTGTAGAAGGCCGTAAGGTCAGGATCAAATAAAGGAGATAAAAGCATGAATGTTTACGAAGTAAAAACCATGGCCGAGCGCCTCTGCGGCAATACCTACCCCGGTCGCGGCATCGTGCTGGGCGTCACCGAAGACGGCAAAAAGGCCGTTGCCGCCTATTTCATTATGGGCCGCAGCGTCAACAGCCGCAACCGTGTCTTTGTTCAGGAGCCTGACGGCATTCGTACCGAAGCTTACGACCCGAGCAAAATGGTCGACCCCCACCTGATCATCTACCATCCCGTGCGTGAAGCCGGCTGCGGACTGATCGTGACCAACGGCGACCAGACGGACACCATTTGGGAATACCTCGCCAAGGGCGAAAGCTGGGAGGCTGCCCTGCGCACCCGTCAGTTTGAAGACGACCGTCCCAACTAGACGCCGCGCATCTCCGGCATTCAGGCCGGTGACGGCAGCTACAAGATGTCCATCCTCAAGGCCGCCGACGCAGAGGGCATCGCCTGTGCCCGCTTCTTCTATGAGTATCCTGCCACCGCAGGTCTGGGACATTTCCTGCACACCTATGTCTGCGACGGCAACCCGGTCATCCCCACCTTTCAGGGAGAGCCGGAGCGCGTAAGCATTCCCGCCGATATCGAAGCTTTCACCAAGGAGCTTTGGGAAAGCCTCAACGAAGACAACAAAATCTCTCTGTTCGTCCGCTATACCGATCTGGAGACCGGCAAGTACGAACAGCGTATCATCAACAAACATCAGTAAACAAAGGAGATCGTAACCATGACTGAACTCGAACTGAAATATGGCTGCAACCCCAATCAGAAGCCTGCGCGCATCTTTATGAAAGACGGCGAACTGCCCATCAAGGTCCTCTCCGGTCGTCCCGGCTACATCAACTTCCTCGATGCTTTCAACGGCTGGCAGCTTGTGAAGGAGCTCAAGCGTGCCACCGGACTCCCTGCCGCAACCAGCTTCAAGCACGTCAGCCCTGCCGGCGCCGCCGTGGGTCTGCCTCTTACCGAGACTCTGCGCCGCATCTATTTCGTTCCTGCCGATATGGAGCTTTCTCCCCTCGCCTGCGCCTATGCCCGCGCACGAGGCGCCGACCGTATGTCCTCCTTTGGCGACTGGATCTCCCTGAGCGACGTGTGCGACGTGCCCACCGCGCAGCTGATCAGCCCCGAAGTGTCCGACGGCATCATTGCTCCCGGATATGAGCCGGAAGCGCTTGAGATCCTCAAGGCAAAGCGCAAAGGCAACTACAACATCGTTCAGATCGATCCCGATTACGAACCCCGCGATTTGGAGCAGAAGGATGTCTACGGCATCACCTTCGAGCAGGAGCGCAACGAGCTGAACATCACCGACGACTTCTTTGCGCAGGTCGTGACCGCAAACAAGAATATGACCGAGGCCGCTCTGCGCGATCTCGCGATCTCTATGATCACACTCAAGTACACCCAGTCCAACTCCGTGTGCTATGTGAAGGACGGACAGGCGATCGGCATCGGTGCCGGTCAGCAGAGCCGTATCCACTGCACCCGTCTGGCAGGTGACAAGGCCAACAACTGGTGGCTGCGTCAGCACGAGAAGACGCTCAACCTGCCCTTCATCCCCACGCTCAAGAACCCCGACCGTGACAACGCCATCGACCGTTACATTTCCGACGAATCCAAGGACGTTCTGGCAGACGGCATCTGGCAGACGCTCTTCACCGAGAAGCCCGAAGAGCTGACCAAGGAGGAAAAGAAGGCGTGGCTCGCGCAGATGACCGACGTTGCGCTCGGTTCCGACGCGTTCTTCCCCTTCCCCGACAACATTGACCGTGCGGCGCGCAGCGGCGTGAAGTACATCGCTGAGCCCGGCGGCTCCATCCGTGACGATCTCGTGATCGAAGCCTGCGACAAGTATGGCATTGCAATGGCCTTTACCGGTCTGCGTCTGTTCCATCACTAAAATCGATTGACACAAGCCGCGCCGGACGCGCTATGGAGGTACATAACTGATGAAAATTCTGGTCGTTGGCGGTGGCGGACGCGAACACGCCATCATCAAGAAACTGAAAGAGAATCCGCAGGTCGAAACGGTCTATGCCGTGCCCGGTAACGGCGGCATTGCCGAAGACGCTGTGTGTATGCCGGAGATCGGTGCGAAGGAGCTTGACAGGATCGTTGCCTTTGCCAAGGAACAGTCGGTGGACTTTGTTGTGGTCGCACCGGACGATCCGCTGGCGCTGGGCTGCGTGGATAAGCTCCATGAAGCAGGCATCCCCTGCTTCGGTCCGGATGCAAAAGCCGCCCGCATCGAATCCAGCAAGGTCTTTTCCAAGAACCTGATGAAAAAATACGGCATCCCCACTGCCAAATACGAGATTTTCTCGGATCCCGCCAAGGCGCTTGACTACCTCAAGACCGCCGATTATCCGATCGTCATCAAGGCGGACGGGCTGGCTCTGGGTAAGGGTGTGCTGATCCCCACGAGCTACGAAGAAGCCGTGGACGCCATTCGCTCCATTATGGAGGACAAGGTTTTCGGCGCGTCCGGAAACACCGTTGTGATCGAAGAATTCCTGACAGGTCCCGAAGTGAGCGTGCTCGCCTTTACCGACGGTACCGCGATCGCGCCGATGGTCTCCTCCATGGACCACAAGCGCGCAGGAGACGGCGATACGGGTCTGAATACCGGCGGTATGGGCACGGTCGCGCCAAACCCGTACTACACGGAGGATATTGCAAAGGTCTGTATGAAAGAGATCTTCCTGCCCACGCTCGCCGCGATGCGGGAAGAGGGCTGTCCCTTCAAGGGCTGCCTGTACTTCGGACTGATGCTCACGCCCAACGGCCCCAAGGTCATTGAGTACAACTGCCGCTTCGGCGATCCCGAAACGCAGGTGGTGCTTCCGCTTCTCAAGACCGATCTGCTGACCGTTATGCAGGCGGTCGAGAACGAAACCCTTTCCGAGCTTAATGTGGAATGGCATGAAGGCGCCGCAGCCTGCGTCATTCTGGCGTCCGGAGGCTATCCGGGCAGCTACGCCAAGGGCAAAGAGATCACCATTCCCGCGCTGCCGCAGGACGTCATCTGCTACCACGCGGGAGACAAGCTTGAGGGCCGTACGCTCGTTACAAGCGGCGGACGCGTGCTGGGCATTACCGCGACCGCAGCCACGCTCGGTCAGGCGCTCGAAAAGGCATATGCCGCCGCCGAGACCGTTCAGTTTGAAGGAAAATATATGCGGCACGACATCGGTCGGCGCGCACTTGCCGTACTGGGGGAGAAATAATGGTCCATCGTATTTATGTTGAGAAAAAGGAAGCCCTTCGACAGGAGGCCGCTTCCATTCGGAGCGAGCTGTGCTCCGTATTGGGCATCGCGGGACTGAGCGGCGTTCGGCTGATCAATCGCTACGATGTCGAGCTTGCCGACGAAGCGGTCTTTGAACGCGCCGTGCAGACGGTCTTTTCCGAGCCGCAGGTCGACAATGCCACCGCTTCCCTGCCCGAGGGCGATTACATCGCTTTTGCAGTCGAGCCTCTGCCCGGTCAGTTTGACCAGCGTGCAGATTCCGCCAACCAGTGCATTCAGCTTATGACGCAGGGCGACCGCCCTGCCGTGCGTACTGCGAAAGTCTATCTTCTGTCCGGAACGCTCTCCGAGACCGATGTGGAAAAGATCAAGCGCTATGTCATTAACCCCGTAGAGTGCCGCGAGGCTTCTCTTGCTCCCGTGGATACGCTGAAGGTGGACTATGCGCTGCCTACGAGCGTGGAAACCATCACGGGCTTCATCGCTCTGGACGATGCCGGTCTTTCCGCCCTTCTTGAAAAGCTGGGACTGGCGATGGATCTGGACGACCTGAAGTTCCTGCAGGCGTACTTCCGCGATGATGAGCATCGCGATCCCACCATCACCGAGGTTCGCGTGGTGGATACCTATTGGTCCGATCATTGCCGTCACACCACTTTCTCCACGCATCTGGAGAATATCGAAATTCACGACGAAGCCGTTCGTGCGGCCTACGAGCGCTATCTCGCCTCCCGTGTGGAAGTATACGGCGAGGAAAAGGCTGCCGCCCGCCCGCAGACGCTTATGGATATTGCAACCATCGGCACAAAGACGCTGAAAAAGCGCGGTCTGCTGCCCGAGCTGGACGAGAGCGAGGAGATCAACGCCTGCTCCATCCACGTAACTGCCACGGTGAACGGAGAGGAGCAGGATTGGCTCCTGATGTTCAAAAACGAGACCCACAACCACCCCACCGAGATCGAGCCCTTCGGCGGTGCGGCTACCTGTATCGGCGGCTGCATCCGCGATCCGCTCTCCGGTCGTGCCTATGTCCATCAGGCGATGCGTGTGACCGGCGGTGCAGACCCCCGCGTTCCCTATGAAAAAACACTTGCCGGCAAGCTGCCTCAGCGCAAGCTGGCGCAGACCGCCGCCGCAGGTTATTCCTCCTACGGCAACCAGATCGGTCTGGCGACCGGTCACGTGGCGGAACTGTATCACGATGGCTACATCGCCAAGCGTCTGGAATGCGGCGCTGTTGTGGCTGCCGCGCCCGCATACAATGTGCGCCGTGAGCGTCCCGCTCCCGGTGATATCATCATTCTGCTCGGCGGCCGTACCGGCCGTGACGGCATCGGCGGTGCGACCGGTTCCTCCAAGAGCCATAATATGAAATCCCTGACCACCATGGCGTCCGAAGTGCAGAAGGGCAATGCCCCCGAAGAACGCAAGATCCAGCGTCTGTTCCGCGATGCGAACGTGACGCGTCTCATCAAGCGCTGCAACGACTTCGGCGCGGGCGGTGTGTCCGTCGCCATCGGTGAGCTCGCCGCAGGTCTGCGCATTGATCTGGACGCCGTGCGCAAAAAGTACGACGGTCTGGACGGCACAGAGCTTGCGATCTCCGAGTCTCAGGAGCGTATGGCGGTCGTCGTCGCCCCCGAGGATGCCGACACCTTTATCGCCGCCGCCGAGCGTGAAAATCTCGAAGCCTACCGCGTTGCGGTCGTGACCGAGGAAGAGCGTATGGTGATGCAGTGGAAGGGCAGCACCGTTGCCGACCTCAGCCGCGCATTCCTCGACACCAACGGCGCAGTCAAGCACGCCGATGTTGCTGTTGCCGCATCCGATGCGAAGATCGGCTGTGTCACGGGCAAGAGCCTGCGCGAGATCGCGGGCGACCTCAAGTTCGCTTCCCGCCGCGGACTGGTGGAGCGCTTTGACTCTACCATCGGCGCAGGTTCCGTTCTGATGCCCTTCGGCGGCAAGCTGCAGCGCTCTCCCACGCAGGCAATGGCCGCCACCTTCCCCGTTCTGCCCGATCAGACCACCGATCAGGCGAGCGTTATGGCGTGGGGCTGTGATCCCGACTGGCTGACTGCCGATCCCTTCCTGGGCGCACAGGCCAGCGTCATCACCTCCGTGGCAAAAATCGTCGCGGCAGGCGCCGATTATCGCGACGCCTATCTGACCCTGCAGGAGTTCTTTGAACGCCTGCGTACCGAGCCGCAGCGCTGGGGCAAGCCTTTCCGCGCACTGCTCGGCGCTTTGGAAGCACAGCTTGGACTTTCCGCTGCCGCCATCGGCGGCAAGGACTCGATGTCCGGCTCCTTCCTCGACCGCGACGTTCCGCCGACGGTCATCTCGTTTGCCATCGCTCCTTTGAAAGCGAACGAAGTCATCTCCACCGAATTCAAGCAGGCAGGTCATCCCGTGTACGTCTTCGGCACGGAGGAGCTGACCGACTATGCGGCGCACCGCGCAGCGTGGGACAGCTATCATAAGCTCTGCAAGGCCGGCAAGGTCCGTGCCGCGTGGGCTGTGGAAGCAGGCGGCGTTGCCGAAGCCGTGATGAAAATGGCGTTCGGCAACCGCATCGGCTTTACCGCAAACGATGCTGCGTCTATGCGCGTGATGCCCGGTATGATCCTTGCCGAGCTGAGCGAGGAAGTGTCCGAGGGCACGTTGATCGGCTATACCGCCGAGACTGCCGAGATCAGCCTGAACGGCGAGACCGTCTCTGTTGCGGAGCTGTCCGACATTTATGAAAACGTTTTGGAGAGCGTCTATCCCAACGAAACGCCCGGTGTTTCCGGCGCAGCTCCCGTCATCTCCTGCAAGGCGGAAAGCCGCGCTGCACCCAAGATCGGCATTGCAAAGCCCAAGGTGCTGATCCCCGTCTTCCCCGGCACGAACTGCGAATATGACAGCGCACGTGCCGCGCACAGCGCAGGTCTCGACACCGAGATCCTGGTCATCAACAACCAGAGCGCGCAGGGCGTTGCGGACTCCGCCGCACGCTTTGCCAAAGCGGCCAACGACAGCCAGATCATCTTCATCCCCGGCGGCTTCTCCGGCGGCGATGAACCCGACGGCTCCGGCAAATTCATCACGGCGTTCTTCCGCAATCCGGAAGTGACGGAAGCCACGATGGAGCTGCTCAAAAACCGCGACGGTCTGATGCTCGGCATCTGCAACGGCTTCCAGGCGCTGATTAAGCTGGGACTCGTTCCCTTCGGCGAAATCATCGACACGGACGAAGCCTGCCCCACGCTGAGCTACAACGTGATCGGCCGCCACCAGTCCAAGATCGTCAGCACCCGCATTGCCTCCAACCGTTCTCCCTGGCTGTCCAAGGTGAATGTGGGCGATGTGGTGAATGTGCCGATTTCTCATGGCGAAGGCCGTTTCCTGTGCTCCGAGGAACTGCTGAAGAAGCTGGCTGAGAACGGCCAGATTGCCACGCAGTACGTTGATCTTTCCGGCAATCCGACCATGGATGTCCATTTCAATCCCAACGGCTCCAACTGGGCCATTGAGGGCATTACCTCTCCCGATGGCCGTATTCTGGGCAAGATGGGCCATTCCGAGCGTGTGGGCTCTCAGCTGTATGTGAACGTTCCCGGCAACTACGATCTGCATCTGTTTGAGTCTGCCAAGGACTACTACTCGATCTGATATAAGTAAATCTAAGCAAAAGATGATGCATGTCACGACTTGTTCTGGCATGCATCATCTTTAATTTATAAGAAATGAGGTACTCAAGAGGAAAGCTTCTTTTT
>JAFVWG010000189.1 GCA_017501805.1 Oscillospiraceae bacterium | reverse complement strand
TGAAGTCGGAGGTCTCGTCCCCGAAGCCGATGACGGACAGGAAAATTCCATCCTCGGTTTCCTCCGCCACGAGCTTGCCCGCAAGCTCCGGCTGATGCAGTATGACATCGTGTGTGCCGTCGATGAAGGTCATCGGAAGGCAGAAAAAGCGCGTTTCTCCGTTCGGAAGCTCCACGACGGCGGTGTTGGCGCGGTATTCTCCCTCGGTGAGGGGTTCATCGAGCCGAAACGCAAGCTCGGGGTCGTACAGGTGGAGGATGCTGCCCGAGGGCAGAAGCTCGCGGTAGAAAGAGCAGACGGTGTCAAGCTCCACGCAGTGCTGCCGTACGGTGGTGAGGCAAATGCCGCGCTTGTCCCGATAGGTCCGCAGCTGCCGATCTTCCTCGCGGGATTCCGTCACGCGCACCGTGCCGTCCGCAAGCGGCAGCTCCCGCTCGGAGACGATCGTCCGCGACGCAGAGACGCCCTGCGCGCAGACCGCAAGCGCGAACAGCAGCGCAAGTGCGATGGCGGCGGAAAGGATCCGTTTCGGCAAGGCGACACCCCCTCCTTTTTTTCTGCTTCACATATAACACGGGAAGGTAAAATTTGTCAAGTCGGGGGAGAAAGCGGAAAGCGCGTTCCGCGGCGCAGGCGGGCGGCAGCTTCGTCTCTCCCGCCGTCAAAACCTTCGGTTTTGCCACCTCCCTCGTCAGAGGGAGGCAGGGCACGGCGATCCTCCGCAGCCTTTTTCTTTGCAAAAAAGAGCCTTCCCCGAAGGGAAGGCTCTTTTGCTGTTTTGTAAGATCGAATTAATAGCCGACCTTTTCCCAGCACTCGAACGGAGCAGCGAGCTCGTCGGCGATGTAGACCTGGGTCTTCTTGGTCTGCAGCATGGAGGAGGGCACCAGCGGGGTGACCGGTCCGTGCGTGACGAGACGGGAGGTCATTCTCTGCCAGGAGGAGAAGGTGCCGCAGGTTGCCAGAGCGTGGACTTCGATACGCTCCTTGGCGCGCATAACGTCGATCGGACCGATCGTTGCAGCCATCGGCGGGACATTGGCGATGTCGCCGGACTGGCCGAAGGTGCCGTTCAGAGAGTTCTGCATGATGGTCATCGGATGCAGGTTGACGAGCTGAGCCTTGGTCTCGAGCCAGGCCTTGATGCAGGCTTCGTCGGGAGCCTTCTTGCCGCTCAGGACGTCGGGGTCATGAACGAACTCGATGATGGGATCGACAAAAGCAACGTGGCCGGTCCAGCCGGGAGAGGTGGAGATGATGTCCGCGCCGCCCTCGGTGACGTCGTTGATGATGTCGGAGTAGCTGTCGATGTTCTTGTTGGTGGGGTAGTAGACGTTCTCAAGCGGCATACGCAGCTTGGGGTCGATCTGGTTGACCAGATACTTCAGCATGCTGTGAGCGAAGCCCGCGCCGTAGGTGATGGGGGCGATGTTGCCGTCCTGGTCTGCCCACTCGTCTTCTGCGAAGATGCTGACCTTGCTGCAGTCAACGCCGAAGTAGTTGATCAGCTGAGCGAGGGGGATGTAGGTGTCGGGCTCGGGGTTGCCGAGGATCATCGAGAAGGGCTTGCCCGCTTCGGAAGCGGCCTTCAGACGGCTGAACAGCGTGGCAATGAGAACCGGATGGGGGTTCATCATGACCTTGACGTTGAATTCGGGATGCTGCCAGTCTTCGTGCTTTTCCAGTTCCTTGCCGCTCATGCTGCGGACGTACTCGCAAACCTTCTTGTCCTTGAACGGGACAAAGCTCGCCGGAGCAAAGTCGAAACCGGTCGCGGGATCGAATTTGAAGTCGTTCATAACGTGTCTCTCCTTACGATTTTTTTGGTTTTTTCTTGCCGGGGAGCGGCGAAATGCAGACTTCGACGCTTCCATATTGTACCATATCTATCATAAGGGGAAACACTTGAAATGTCAACCACAAAAGACACGAACGGAGAACTTGCGCGGCAGGAAAAAAGATGCTATAGTGTTTTTGAAAACCGCAGCAGGAGGCAATACTGTATGAGAACTTATACGATACTTCCGTATGCCGGACCCGATGCGTGGAAAACCGTTCCGACGCTGAGCATCGACCAGCCGTTCGGCGCGGTCCCGGAAGGGCTGCGTGCGTTCGGACAGCTGCAGTACGATGGGGAAAAGCTCTATGTGCACCTTTGGGCGGTGGAGAAGGAGATCCGTGCCGAGGAGAGCGGCATCCTTGCCACACCCTGCGAGGACAGCTGCCTGGAATTCTTCTTCTGCCCGAAAAACGGCGACGATCGCTATTTTAATATCGAGTTCAACCCGACCGCGCACAGCTATGTCGGATTCGGCACCGGGCTGCACGATCTGCTGCGCCTGATTCCCGACAGCGGCGAGCCGCTCTTTGACCCGACCACACGGCGGACGGCGGACGGCTGGGAGATCTTCTATCAGATCCCGTGGTCCTTTGTGCGCCGCTTCTTCCCGGATTTCAAGCCCGAAAAGGGCCTGCAGATCCGCGCCAACTGCTACAAGTGCGGAGACAGCACCTCGCAGCCGCACTACCTTACCTGGAACGAACATCCCGACAGAGAACCGGGATTCCATTTCCCGGAGATCTTCGGCACGATGATATTCGGATAAATTTAAGAACGGAGGAACATCATTATGGCAAACAAATACGCAGGTACGCAGACCGAAAAGAATCTGGAAGCCGCTTTTGCCGGCGAATCCCAGGCGAGAAACAAGTACACCTATTTTGCTTCCAAGGCCAAGAAGGAAGGCTTCGAGCAGATCGCCGCGCTCTTCCTGGAGACTGCAGAGAACGAAAAAGAGCATGCCAAGCTGTGGTTCAAGGAGCTTGAAGGCATCGGCTCCACCGCAGAGAACCTCGCCGCCGCCGCAGACGGTGAAAACTACGAGTGGACGGATATGTACGACGGCTTTGCCAAGACCGCCGATGCCGAAGGCTTCCACGAGCTTGCCGCGAGATTCCGCGCCGTTGCCGCCATCGAGAAGAGCCACGAGGAGCGCTACCGCGCACTGCTGACCAATGTTGAGACGCAGCAGGTCTTCGCAAAGAGCAGCGTCAAGGTGTGGGTGTGCCGCAACTGCGGTCATATCACCGTCGGAGAAAAGGCTCCCGAGGTCTGCCCCGTCTGTGTCCACCCGCAGGCGTATTTCGAGCTTCGCGCGGAAAACTATTAATTGCTTCGATCACGCATCCGGACGGTCTGACTGCCCGGATGCTTTTTCGAAAGGAGGCTTCGTATGGCGAAGCTGTATTTTAAGTACGGCGCGATGGGCTCGTCCAAAACGGCGACCGCGCTGATCACAAAGTATAATTATGAGGAGCGGCATATGAAGGTGCTGCTGCTCAAGCCATCCGCAGATGACCGCGACGGCAGAGCCGTCATCCGCTCCCGCGTGGGGCTGCAGGCTGAGGCGGAGGTCGTGACGCCGGAGCGGGACATCCGCGACCTCTTCCGTTCCTGCGGCGGCGCGGACGCCATCATTGCGGACGAGAGCCAGTTCTTCACGGCGGAGCAGATCGATCAGCTCCGTGATATCGTGGACGAGGAGAATGTTCCCGTGCTCTGCTTCGGACTGCGGACGGACTTCCAAACGAAGCTCTTTCCCGGCAGCGCGAGGCTTCTGGAGGTGGCGGACTCCATCACGGAGATCAAGACCATCTGCTCCTGCGGCGCGAAGGCGACCGTCAACGCGCGCATCGATGCGGAGGGGTACATCATAACACCGGGACAGCAGGTGTTCCTCGG
>JAFVWG010000188.1 GCA_017501805.1 Oscillospiraceae bacterium | reverse complement strand
GACCTGGTGCTGCAAGCTGACGGGTGCAGATCCCGACAAGATCACCTATCTGCCCGAGGATCTTGTGTTGGATAAGAAGCAGTATTCCATTGCGGGACTGGATATGTCGAATCCTAAACTGCTCGAAGCGCTCGGCAAGGTCGCAAAGGAATCCGTCAAGAACGCGCTGGCGAAGCCCTATGAGGTCACGCCGTCGCAGTACACGACCGCCCCGTAAATAAAACATCACCCGACGGTACTTGGCAAAGGGAAGATGTAAACAGAAAAGACGCACTGCATAGCAGCGCGTCTTTTGTACGATCGGGCCTGTAAGCCGGGTTCTGTAATCGACAGTCATCTATCTAGACCTGCCGTTGCCGACAGGTTCAAGCCACCTGGTCGGGAGCTGCCGGGCAGGTTTCGCTCCCTGTGCGGTGTTGCTCCGGATAGAGTTTACAGCGCCGCCATGTCTCCATGGGGCGGGTGAGCTCTTACCTCGCCTTTCCACCCTTACCGTGCGAAGCACGGCGGTATATCTCTGTTGCACTTGTCCGCAAGTCGCCTTGGGCGGGCGTTACCCGTTATCCTTGCCCTGTGGAGCCCGGACTTTCCTCGTGAACGGCCTTTCGGCACTGCCCACGCGACTGTCCGGCCCGGTCGCAGAAGTATTCTAACGGAAAAGCGGCGAAAAGTCAAACGGCGTTGCATTTGCTTCGCGAACTGTCTATAATAGACGGTGACGGGAGTTGATAAAAACCGTGAATCAAACCTTTGAAACCTATCTGAACAGTCTGACGGGCAAGCGCATCTGCGTGATGGGCGTCGGCGTGAGCAACAGACCGCTCTGCCGCCTGCTTGCCGAGCGCGGACTGGATGTGACCGCGTGGGACAAAGCTCCGCGCGAAAAACTGGATGAAGAGACGCTCTCGCTTGAACGCATCGGCGTGAAGCTGCTGACGGACGGCGCTTCGACAGAGGGGCTGCAGGCGGATATCGTGTTCCGCACGCCCGGCATCCGTCCGGACGCCCCGGAGATCGCCGCGCTTCTGCGTGACGGTGTGAAGCTCACGTCGGAGATGGAGGCGTTTTTTGAGGTCTGCCCCTGCCGGATCATTGCCGTGACCGGATCGGACGGCAAAACGACCACCACGACGCTGATCTCCGAGATGCTGAAAAGCGCGGGCTACCGCGTCTGGGTCGGCGGCAATATCGGAACGCCGCTGTTTGCCCTTGCGGCAGAAATGCAGCCGGAGGATATCGCGGTGGTGGAGCTGAGCTCCTTCCAGCTTATGACGATGCGCTCGAGCGCGAACGTCGCCGTGATCACAAATCTTTCCCCGAACCATCTGGACTACCACAGGGGAGAAGGGGAATACTACGCGGCGAAGGAAAATGTCTTCCTGTGGCAGAAGCGCACCGACAAGCTCGTGCTCAACCGTGACAACGACAGGACGAATGCCCTTCGGGAAAAGGCGCACGGGCGCGTGGAGGCGTTTTCCTGCACCGATCCGTCCGCGGACTGCTTCCTGCAGGGAGATACGATCTTCCTGCGCGGAGAGCCGCTGATGCGCTGTGACGATATTCTGCTTCCGGGACGGCATAACGTCGAAAACTATATGACTGCGGCGCTTGCGGTCGCGGATTTTGTGCAGCCGGAGCAGATCGTCTCCGTTGCGCGGAGCTTCCGCGGCGTGGAGCATCGGATCGAGCTCGTCCGTGAACTGCGCGGCGTGCGCTATTACAACGACTCCATCGCGTCGACGCCGACCCGCACCATCGCGGGACTGCGCGCATTTGACCAAAAGGTTATTCTGATCGCCGGCGGTTATGACAAGAAGATCCTTTTCGATGAGCTCGGCGAGGAGATCTGCGAGCGCGTCAGTACGCTTGTGCT
>JAFVWG010000016.1 GCA_017501805.1 Oscillospiraceae bacterium | reverse complement strand
GAGTAGTCTCTGTCGCCGCTGATGGCGTTGACGGTTACCTCAAATGTGCGGACGGTGGTTCCTGCTGCGATTTCGAGATAAATCTTGCCGCTTTCGGGGTAGTCGGTGATGTTCCACTTCTGCACGCTCTGGTTGACCACATTCGAGAGTGTGGTCTGGCTGTAGTATTGCTTATCTCCGGCCGCGTCCAGCGTATAGATGCCGAGTAAAACTTCCGCCGTGTAGTCGCTACCGTGCGTGAATACTACGTAGTCCGCAGTTATCGTCTCACCGTAGGTTACCTCTGTTTCCGCGAAGGTGGAGCCGATGATGGTCTCCGCTTCTCCGGTGGTGAACATAATGTCGTAGGTCAATTCCGGCGATCTGGCTCCGTCCTCGGTCATAAAGTAGCAGGTCAGGACGTGGTGTCCGTGGCCGTACCTTGCGAGGTTCAGCGTCTCGGTGAGCTGCACGTTGTGGCTGGTTCCGATATCGACTTCGTCGTAAAGGTCGCCGTCCACGTAGAAGTACATCGTCTTCTTTAAGCTCTTACCGGTTACGCGGTATAAGAAACTGATGCTGCTGTCGTATGCCTGGGTGTCGCTGAATGTGGAAGTGAGGGCGATGTCCACCACGTTGATGGTGAATGTGAGCGTTTTGATCATACCGCTTTCGCCTCCGGCTACCTGGATCTTGAAGTAGTTCACGCCGGTCGTGAGGTATTCAGAAACGGGTATTGTATGAGTGCCCTGGTTGATGCTCTCGGTTTTTACCAGCTGATAGTCGCTGGTGCCGGTCTTGACGTAATACTGCGCCGTTGCGTCTACGGTGGTTCTGTCCTGGCCGTAGTATTCGTAGTATTCATACTGCAAAGAGCAGCCTTGACCGGAAGGGACGGAAAGGTTCGCGCTGCTCATGCCGTTGATAAGACGGCAAGTGTAGGCGGTGCCTGTTCCGGATCCTGTTACCGTGAATTCGGTTCTGCAGAGTTCTACGCCGTTGCTGTCGGCAAGCACGAGGTATTGTGTCGCGTTGTCGTCTTCCTCGGTGTACATCTGCAGGCCGGTGATTCCGGCGATGATTGTGGTTCCGACGCCGATGCGGACTCCTTCGCGGTTGAGCAGGTATAGTGCCTGTTCGTCTTGGTCGAAGTCAACATCTGCGCCGATCGTCGAGAAGAAGGTCGCCAGCGGTATTCTTCGCACGGCTTCCTTTGTTTCGCCCTGGTCGTCAGTTACCTGTTGGGTAATTACGACGTAGGCTTCGTCCAGGAGGTTGGTCGCCACCTTCTTCTCGGTTAATTTTTGAAGTTTCATGTCGTGGGTCCTCCTTTACTTGAACGCGATGTAGCGGAAGGTCTCGCCGCTCTTGTTCGTTGCTACTTTGGTGGAGCTGTAATAGTTCACGTAGAAACCGTTTGTAGTAATAAGCAGCGCTGTGTCGCTGTTGCTCCACGTGGTTTCGTGAGAGACTACGGTGCATTGCCTGCTTCGCAGTCCGTGGGATCCTATGGCCACGCCGCCGCACACGCCGTCGATGTCGTCGCCGGTCATGCCTCTACCGTTACAAAGAATAACGGCCGAAGGTGTGAAGCCGAGCGAGATCAGTCGCTTCTGGGTTCCGTCTCCGGTATATATGCCGGTTACGTAGTGGCTGTGGTTTGAAGGAGCCGCGCCCATTTTTGCGGCCGTGATCTGATGAGGGTTCTCCGCCTTCAGGTGCAGGATCAGAGTGCTGATGGCTTTCTTTACCTTGCCGAAGAGGGAGGAGAGCTTCTCACCGGTCTTGACGTCTTCCAACGTTGCCGATTCGGTGAAGTTCACGGTCATGTCGGACGGCGCTTTGTTCTCGGCGTTGCCGAGGCCGACCTGCTCTTTGGTTACGTGGTGAGGGTTCTCACCGTCTCTGATGTGGTCGTTCAGCTCTGCCTTCGTTGCATATACCGAAGCCTCGCCGATGGTCGCAGAGACGCTCTCTGCGTCTCCTACCATAACCAGGAGCGTGAATGTTTCGTTGATGTTCCTGCCGCAGGTGTTGTCGGGGATATAGTCGTACAGATCTCCGGCGTTGCAGTAAGCGTAAAGCTCCGGCTCTTCGTCGTCGATTTGTGCGAATACGCCAGTCTCCGACCATTTGAAGCCTTCGGTCAGGTCCATGTTGGAAAGCATGGCCGTGAGGCTCACGTAGTTGCTGCCTTTGAGTATTTCGGTAATGGGCGCCGTCATGATCGGGTCGAGTAGATCCGTCAACGCCTCCGGTGCGTTCGGTTGCGAAATCGAGCACGTGATCGTGGCGTAGTTCGCTACCCATTGTGCGCCGTTGTACTCGTAGAGCTGCTGGGTTGCCGAGTTGTACCACCAGTCGCCTGCGCTTGGGTTTGCTGCCGGTGTCGGTGCGTATGTGAACGCGATTTCCGTTACAACAAACCAGCCGGATGCGTATTCCATGAGGACGTGGCGTCCGGTATCGTACCAATAGTCGCCGTCGAAGGCGATAGTCGGTCTGGTTGCGCTGTATGCGAAGGTGTCCGTTTCGTCAAGCGCCATCACTCTGCCGTAGGTGTAGAGCGTGTCGTTCGTGGTACTGTACCACCAGTCGTCCTCTTCTGCGTTGGAAGCTGCGACCGCGCCGTAGGTGAATGCTCGGCCGGTGTCTCGCGTCCATTGCTGGACGTAAACGTGGAGGGTGGTGTCATACCACCAGTCGCCCTCTTGCGGATCTGCAGGTACCGTCTGGCTGTAGGTGAAGTTGTGCTCCGTGTCCACGGTCCAGATGGCCTTGTATTCCTGGACGACGTTTCGCTCGCTGTCGAACCATACGTCTCCGAATGCCGGATCCGAAGGTTGCGTCTGCGGGCAGTTCCTTCCGGCGCCAGTCCACGTCGGCTCTTCTTCGGTGCCGCCGCAAACCTTCAGGACGTTGTTCTCGGTGTCGTACCAAAGGTCGCCGATGGCTGCTTCTGCAGGAGGCTCTGCGCCTACTGCGATTTCGGTATCTTGCCAGCCTCCGGAGCAGATTTTCAGCTTCTCCTCGGTGGTGTCGTACCAGTAGCTGCCTACGGACGGGTGCGCGGGTTCTTCGTCCTTGACGGTGATTCTGATGCCTGTGGCGTTGCTCCACAGGGTGCTGCGGACGTAGAAGATGTCGTTTGCGGTGTCGTACCAGTAGTCCCCGATGTCCGGGTTCTCCGGTGCGCTGGTGGCGCAGGTTACGTTTGCGTCGGTTTCAGGTACCCAGCCGTTTGCACATTTGTAAAGTGCGCCGACGGATGGGTTGTACCAGAGGTCGCCGATCTCTGGGTTGGTTGGTTCGTTTTCTCCTACGGTGATGCCTGCTGCGCTCTCGGTCCATGTGTCCATGTACTGCTTGAGCGTCTGGTTTTCGGTGTCGTACCAGTAGTCGCCAGATTTCAGCGCAGACGGGGCGTTCGCATCACCGATTTTAATTGCCGTGAAGTTCAGATTGCTGCCTGTCATGGCTTTGATCATCATAGCTTTTCCGGCATCAGTTAATTGTGGGATGAGTCCCATGTGATCGCCTCCTTATTCTTCGTCAACGAAGATGTTTTCGTCTTCGTCGCACAGATAGTCGTCGTCTTCGTCCGTGAGGGTTGTTACATCGCTGATTCCTGTCTGGTCGAATTCCGAGATTATCACGCTTTTTTCTTGGTAGCTGGCCACTCCGATATGGAGCGTCAGCGTCCCTTTTCGCGCCAGCTCGATGCTGTACGTGAGGTGGGACGGTTTCACGGTGTTGATCTTCTTGATGACCGCCGCGTAGTCCACGGTCGATGTTCCTTCCTCGATGGAAACCTTGAAGGCGTAGCTGCCGTTGTCTTCGTCCACCGCCACCGTTCTGCCGGTGAGATTTTCGAGGATGTCTTCCAGGGATGCTGGGGTGATTGGTTGCTTGCGTCCTCGCTTTGCGATTACCGCTGCGCGTCTGGCTTCGAGGTCTTTGGTTTCGTCAACCTCCAGGCCATACCTTTCTTCCCAGTATCTGATTCCCCAGGTGCATTGCTCGATGAAGCATTGCTGACGAAGGCTCTCCACGAGCTGTCGTGCTTCGTCCATCTCAATGCCCATTATTTCAAAGAGCCATTTGCCGACGTATGAATTCTCATAAATCGGCGATATGCGGCTCATCATGCGCTTGGCGCTTTCTTTGGTCGGGAAGTGTTCAATATCGAAGTTTTTGTCCATCGCTTACACCTCCGTTACGCTGGGGGTCGTTGCAAACTGCCCGACGATGTTCGGGTATTCATCCAGCGCGAGTGTGATGTTTCCGGTCTCTCCGTTGAGCGTGAGGTTTGCGTAGTCGGCTACGCCGTCGGTACCGATAATAATCGAGCCGATTCGGTTTCGCTTGATTACACCTTCCTTCTGTGCCGTCTCGAAGTATTCCTTGAGGCTCTCTCCGATATTTGCCACGATTACGGTGTAGTCTTCGCCCGGTGCGATTGTGAGGTCGCAGGCGACGTCGATATCCACCGTCGTCGGTGCGGTAATGGTTACCGTTGCGCCGATCGGAGCCAGTCTGGCTCTGCGGTCGTTCGGTGCCACGATGTGGTTCTCCACGTCCTCGATGATTTTGCTGTTGGCCGGTTGGCCGTTGGCGTCCATGACGACGACCTTCACGGTGCCGGGTCCGTTCCATTCGGCTATGACGATAACGTCTCCCACGCCGTTGATTTCCTTTGCCCAGCGAGAGTAGTCGTTGTCGCAGCCTACGAAGGAGGCGTCTGACGCTTCGCAAATTTCGCCGATTCGGCTGCGGAGTGATTCGTCGTCTTCTTCGGGTGCACCGCCGCTGGTGCTTTCGAGGTTGGTTATCCTCTCAATGCCGGAAATGGAAGGGGACACCATGATGATGATGGTGTCTGCGGCCACGTTGCCGATAGTTCCGCTTTCGGTTGCCTGAATGGGTACCGTCGCTTTACCGTCGGTGTCGATGGTTACTTCCTCGGTCGCGTGGAATGTGATCGCTGCCGTGTCTCCGGATGCCGGAACGGCAAAAAGGAAACCGTCCGGGATAACCGTACCGGGTGAGCCGGTGATCTGCAGGG
>JAFVWG010000187.1 GCA_017501805.1 Oscillospiraceae bacterium | reverse complement strand
GATCGGGACGGCGAGCGGCTGGATGCCGCGCTCTCCCGCCTCTGTACGGAGCTTTCGCGCTCTGCGGCGCAGCGGCTTGCGGAGGACGGCGCGGTGCTGGTGAACGGCACGCCGCGCAAAAAGAATTTCAAACTTCGCGCGGGAGACGAGCTCTCCTTCACACTGCCCGAGGTACAGCCGACCGAGGCAGTCGCCGAGGATATCCCCCTCGACGTGGTCTACGAGGACAGCGACCTCATCGTGATCAACAAGCCGAAGGGTCTGGTCGTGCATCCCGCGGCGGGACACTGGACGGGAACGCTGGTCAACGCGCTGATCCACCACTGCGGTGAAAGTCTCTCCGGCGTGGGCGGCGAACTGCGCCCCGGCATCGTCCACCGCATCGACAAGGACACCTCCGGGCTGATCATCGCCGCAAAGAACGACT
The DNA here is from genome assembly GCA_017501805.1 of Oscillospiraceae bacterium. Classification (GTDB taxonomy): domain Bacteria; phylum Bacillota; class Clostridia; order Oscillospirales; family Oscillospiraceae; genus RGIG3566. Next base: position 9,141 of record JAFVWG010000187.1, on the reverse strand, counting down.
TTTCACACCGCGCGCTTGCCGCGCAGCTGCAGGATCACACGCTGGCGCGGACGTACCGCTGCATCGCCGTCGGCACCTTCCGCGAGGACGCGGGAACGATCGATCTTCCCATCGGACGCCATCCGAAGGATCGCAAAAAAATGGGCGTGAACGCGCCGAACGCCAAGCAGGCGGTCACCCATTGGCGCGTTTTGGAGCGTTTCCGCTCTTATACATATCTGGAATGCCGGTTGGAAACAGGCCGTACCCACCAGATCCGTGTGCATCTGGCGAGCCGCGGTCATCCCATTCTGGGCGACACGGTCTACGGAAAGGCGGCGCTCGGCATGGACAGCCAATGTCTGCACGCGGTCGGACTTTGCTTTGTCCACCCGCGCAGCGGCGAGAAGATCTCGCTGACCTGTCCGACCCCGGAGGAGTGGACGCCGCTATTGGAAAAACTGAGAAGGATGTGACACTATGAACTGCATCCGCTGCGGTCGGGAGATCCCGGAGCAGGAAATGCTTTGCACCGTCTGCAAGCTGCCGCCCGTCACCGTTCCGGCCGAGGCCGCTCCTTCCCCGAAGGAGCAGCGCCGCGAGACGAAGAAAAAGAAGCAGCAAAAGCAGACAAAACGCGCCTCGAGCCCCAAGGTCGTGCGCCGTCTCGCGCTGGCGTTGGCCATTGCCGTGGGCTTGCTCATCGGCGTTGCTGTTTTTCTCTGCCACACCTACGATGATTATCGGGATCGGCAGAATGACCTGAAGGTCCGCGAAGCGAGCGTCGCCCTGCGCGAGCAGGAGGCAGACAACCGCGACAAGCAGATCGATACGCTCACGAAAGAGCGCGATAAATTAAAGACAGAACTGGAGCGGCTGAAGCAGCTGCTCTCCGGGCAGTAACCAATTTTCTGCTTATATAATGAAAGGTGGCTTTTTTATGAAAACAAGAGCACTCCGCTTATATGGAAAAAACGATCTGCGCGTGGAGGAATTCGACCTCCCGAAACTCAAGGATGATGAAATACTCGCCCTTGTCGTCTCCGACAGTCTGTGTATGTCGTCCTACAAAGCACTGATCCAGGGCGGCGAGCACAAGCGCGTCCCCGAGGACATTGCGCAGCGTCCCATCATCCTCGGTCACGAGTTCTGTGGCAAACTGATCGAGGTCGGCAGCAAGTGGGCGGATCAATTTCACGCCGGTCAGATGTTCAGCATCCAGCCCGCTCTGAACTACAAGGGGCTTCCCAACTCTCTCGGCTACTCCTACCCCTGCGTGGGCGGTGATGCCACCTACGTCATTCTTCCCAACGAAGTGATGGAAATGGGCTGCCTGCTGCCGTATGAGGGCGAGGGCTACTTCGGCGCTTCGCTTGCCGAGCCGTACAGCTGCGTCATCGGCACTTTCCACGCGATGTACCACACCACTCCCGGTAAGTACGAGCACCTTATGGGCGTCCGTCCGGGCGGCAAGATGGCGATCCTCGCAGGCGCAGGCCCGATGGGTCTTGCCGCCGTGGACTACATCATCCACGCCACCCCGCGGCCTTCCAAGCTCATCATCACCGACATCGATCAGGCGCGTCTCGACCGCGCTGCCGAGCTGATCACCCCCGCAGCCGCCAAGAAGCTGGGCGTGGAGCTTTGCTGGCTGAACACAGCGAACGTCGCCGATCCGAAGGCGGCTCTTATGGACTTTGCGGACGGAACCGGCTTTGACGATGTCATCGTCTTCGCCCCTGTCAAGCCTGTTGTGGAGCTGGGCGACAGCATCCTCGGCAAGGACGGCTGCCTGAACTTCTTCTCCGGCCCGTCCGATCCGAACTTCTCCGCCCTCTTCAACTTCTATAATGTCCACTATGCCGGCACGCACATCGTCGGCACCTCCGGCGGCAACACGGACGACCTCGCAGAGGCGCTTGAAATGATGGGGCGCGGCGAGCTGACGCCCGCGTTCCTCGTCACCCATATCGGCGGACTGGCTGCCGCGAAGGAAGCGACGGAAAACCTTCCCAAGCTGTCCGGCGGCAAAAAGCTGATCTACACCGGCTTCGATATGCCGCTCACGGCGATCACCGATTTCGGCGAGCTGGGCAAGACCGATCCGCTCTTCGCCGAGCTGGATGCGCTGTGCAAAAAGAACAACGGTCTCTGGAACGCCGAGGCGGAAAAGCTTCTGCTCAAGGCGAAGGGCTGTGAGGTGTAATCTATGAAAAAAGGTATTTGCTGCGCAGGAAATATGATCGTCGACACCACCTACCCCATCGACAAATGGCCGAAACAGGGCGAGCTGGTGCACATCACGGAAGGAATGCAGAACTCCACCGGCGGTGCGGTCTGCAACACGGTGATCGATCTGGCGAGACTGGATCCCTCGATGCATCTGATGGCGTCCGGCTTTGCCGGACACGACCCCGAGGGCGATTTTATGCTCGCGGAGCTGCAGAAATATCCCAACATCGACCTCAGCGCCGTCAAGCGCAGCGGACGCACCTCCTTCACGCTGGTTATGAGCAACAACGAAACGAAGGAGCGCACCTTCTTCCAGCACATCGGTGCGGCGGCGACCTACGGCGAGGATGACATCGACTTTGACGCACTGGATGTGGACATTTTCCATATCGGCTACATTTTGCTGTTGCCCCATCTGGACGAGCCGGATGAAGAATACGGAACCAAAATGGCGCGGCTGCTGCACCGCGCGCAGAGCCACGGTCTGAAAACCTCCATCGACGTCGTCTCGGAGACCGGAGACCGTTTTGTCAGGCTGGTCCGTCCCGCTCTGCGCTACGCGGATTACTGCGTCATCAACGAGCTGGAGGCACAGCAGACCACCGGCATCCTGCTGCGTGACGAGGACGGCATTCTGCATCGTGAAAACCTGCCTGCGGCGCTGACGAAACTGCGCGAGCTGGGCGTCTCCACCTGGGCGGTGATCCACTGCCCCGAGCTGGGCGCGGGTATGGACGAAACGGGCGCTTATGTTGAAATGGACAGCCTGAAGCTGCCGAAGGGCTTTATCAAAGGCACGGTGGGTGCCGGAGACGCATTCTGCGCCGGTGTGCTGCACGCGGCCGAAAACGGCTTCTCTCTGCGCGAGGCGCTCAAGCTCGCCGTCTGCACGGCAGCTGCCTCCCTGCGCTCGGTCAGTGCATCCGACGGCGTGGAGTCGGCTGACGCGGTATGCAAACTGTATGATCTCTATAAGGGAGGAAACAAATCATGAAAGCAGTTATGTACGGCGGCGGAAACATCGGCCGCGGTTTCATCGGTCTTCTGATGAGCAGCTCCGGCTATGAAGTGACCTTCATAGATGTTGCGGAGCCTGTCGTCGCGGCGCTCCGGGAAAAGAATTCCTATCCCGTGCGCTACATCTCCGGCGATACCTATGAGGATGTCCTCATTACAAACGTCACGGCGGTGAACGGCAACGATGCGGAAGCCGCCTCCGAAGCGATCGCCTCCTGCGATCTGATGGCAACGGCGGTCGGCGCACGCATTCTGCCCTATATTGTCCCCAACATCGTTGCGGGACTCCGCAAGCGCTGGGAGCGCGGCGGAAAGCTTCTCAACATCATCATCTGTGAGAATCTGAACGACGCGGCGGATATCCTCACCGATATGCTCAAGCAGCAGCTCAACGAAAAGGAGCAGAAGCTCTTCGACGAGACCGTCGGTATGGTCGAGGCCTCCATCGGCCGTATGATCCCCGTGCAGACGGATGCGATGAAGGACGGCGAGCCGATGCGGATCTGCACGGAGCGTTACGGCTTCCTGCCGGTGGACAAGGCCGCCTTCAAGGGCGAGCTTCCGAAGCTGAAAAATATGGTCCCCTACGAGCCGTTTGACTTCTTTGTGAAGCGCAAGCTCTTTGTGCACAATCTCGGACACGCGACCTGTGCGTATCTCGGAGGCTGCTTTGGTCTTTCCTACATCTATGAAGCGATCGACGACCCGAACATCCGTATCATCGTGCAGAATGCAATGCTGGAAAGCGCGTCGGCTCTTTCGGAAAAATACGGCGCGGAGCTTGCACAGCTTCAGCTCCATATCACCGATCTGCTGCACCGCTTCACCAACTCGGCGCTGGGAGACACCTGCGCGCGTGTCGGTCAGGATCCGCGGCGCAAGCTTGCTCCGAGCGACCGTCTGATCGGCTCTTCCACCCTTATGATGCAGCAGGGCAAGACCCCCGCTTACATCACCCTCGGCGCGGCGGCAGCCGTGTGTCGATGCATCGATGAGACGGAAGGCGCCGAACAGGGCATCGACACCGCAAAGGCAGTTCTTCGGGATGTCTCGGGTCTTGCGGAAAACGACCCCCTGACGGAAATGATCCTGAGCTATTACCAAATGCTGCTCGACGGTGCCTCGCTTGAGACCCTGCGCCGTACGGCGGACGCCAGAAAGAGCGCCTCGCTCAGCGACGTCATCTGACCCCATACAAAAAACAAAAACCGGAATGGAAAACCCATTCCGGTTTTTTATGTCCGTCTTACAGCGGAAGCAGCTCTGCCGCTCTGCACAAAAAGGGTGCAAATACGATGGCGGGCAGATAGTTCGCGACCTTGATCTTTGCGATCCCCGCGAGGTTGAGACCGATGCCGAGGATCATCACCGACCCCACCGAGGCGATCTGCGCGATCATCGCGCTGCTGAGCAGCGGCTCCAGCACGCCCGCAAACAGAACGATCCCGCCCTGGATCACGAACACGGCGATCGCGGAAAGTCCCACGCCGAAGCCGAGGGAGACCGTCAGCATCATCGAGGAGAAAAAGTCCAGCAGGGACTTTGTGAAGAGCATCTCGTGGTCGCCGCGCAGACCCGAGTTGAAGCTGCCCACAATGGTCATCGCGCCCACGCAGAACAGCAGCGTTCCGCTGACGAAGCCCTCCGCGGCGGAAGCTCCGCCGCTCCTTCCCTTGCGGAAGTGGTCTTCCACGCGGTGCGCCGTACGATTGATAAAGCCGTCAATATCCAGCGCACCGCCGACGAGACCGCCCAGCACAACGGAGAAGATCATCACCAGCGCCTGCATCTCCTGCAGAGCGCCCTGAATGCCGATCATCATCGTGCAAAGTCCGAGTCCCGTCATCACGGTCTTTTCGACCTTTTCGGGGATGCCCTTTTTCGCAAACAGTCCGATGAGCGTTCCCAGAAGGACCGTCACAACATTTACCAGTACTCCAAGCATCTTTCTTATCCTTTCAGGGTCCGTTTCGCGTATTCGAACGCTTCCGCGACCTGTGCAAGCTCTTCTTTTGTATTGTCGCGGCTGAGCGAGATGCGCACCGCGCTGTCGATGACCTCGGGCGCAACGCCCATCGCGGTCAGAACATGACTGCGGTGTCCTCTGCTGCAGGCGCTTCCCGCAGAAACGGCGATCCCCCTGTCCTGCAGGCAGTTCAGAATCCCCTGCGAGCGCAGACCGGGAAGCGAAACGCAGATGATGTGCGGCGCATCGCCGCGCCCGAGCATCTGCAGTCCCTCCACGCGGGAAAGCTCCTGTCTGCAGAAATCACGCAGCTCGGTGATCTTTGCGATCTCCTCCGCGCCGCCAAGCTCCGCGCAGGCGGCGCCGAAGCCCCGAAGCGCGGGCGTCCCCTCCGTGCCGGAGCGGAAGCCTTTCTCCTGTCCGCCGCCGAGCAGCAGCGCGGGAAGCTGCAGCCCCGCCTTGATGTACAAAGCACCCGCACCCTTCGGTCCGTGGATCTTGTGGCTCGAAACGCTGATAAGATCCGCGCCGAGCGTCTTTGCGCGGAAGGCGATCTTTCCGAAGCCCTGCACCGCATCGGTGTGGAAGAGCGCGATCGGGCTCTTTCTGCGCACCGCACGGATCATCTCCGCGATCGGCTGTACCGCGCCGACCTCGTTGTTCACCATCATACAGGAAACAAGGATCGTGTCCTTGCGGAGCGCCGCCTCCAATGCCGAAGCGGGCACAAATCCATCTGCCTCCGGAGCGAGGTAGGTCACATCATACCCCGCCGCCTCCAGCGCCTGCATCGGACGCAGTACGGCGGGATGCTCGATCGCCGTCGTAATGATATGCTTGCCGCGCTTGCCGAGCTTTTTCGCCGTACCGAGGATCGCCCAGTTGTCCGCCTCCGTTCCGCCGGAGGTAAAGAACACCCGCTCCGCCTCCGCGCCGAGCGCGGCAGCAGTCTGCTTTCGGGCGTCCTCAAGCTTGTGCGCGGCTGCAATGCCGCCCTCATAGAGGGAGCTCGGATTTTCCCACGTATCCGTCAGTGCCTCCGTCATCGCGCGCACCGCCGCCTCGCAGGGGCGCGTCGTTGCGGAATTGTCCAGATAGATCATACCGTCTTCTCCTTTGTTCTTCCCAGCTCGCTCGCAAGCGACGCACCGAGGACCAGCGCCGCGCCGATCCACTGCAGCGGATGCATCGTCTCCTTCAGCACAAGCGCGCTGAGCAGCACCGCAAGCACGGGGTCGAGATAGCTCAGCATCGCAACCGTCGCACCGGGCAGGCGCGGAACAACGTCAAAATACAGCGCGTAGGCAAGTCCCGTGTGAATGAGGACGACCGCCGCGAGCATCACGATCCCCGACACTCCGCCGAGGGAGAGCGCCGTGCCTTTTTCCGCGATCGCCGTGTAGACCGCTGCCGCCGCGCCCGCGCAGAAAAGCTGCACGACCGTTCCCTCCTGCGAAGGGATGTCGCCAAGCCGCTTGTTGATCATAATGACCGTCGCGTAGAGCATCGCCGCACCGAGACCGAGTGCCACGCCGATGAGCTCCCGTCCGCCGGAAAAACCGACCCGCGGCACATCGGACACCAGCACCATTCCCCCAAGAGCGATCAGCGCGCACAGACCCGTGCGGAGCGTCATTTTTTCCTTGTAGAACATAGCGGAGGCGACCACCATAATGCTCGGTGCAAAGTAGTAGCAGAGCGTTGCGACCGCAACGCTTGTGTAGCGGTACGCCTCAAAGAGCAGGATCCAGTTGAAGCCCATCACGATGCCCGATACAACGAGCAGACCAAGCTTCGGCTTCAGCAGCTGCGTCTGCAGCTTTCCACGGCTCAGACGCAGGATCGCGCACAGAACCACCGCGCCGAGGACGCCGCGTGTCGCCGCGATCGCGGACGAGGGCAGCGGAATGCTCCGCACAAACAGTCCGATCGTGCCGAAGATCACCATCGAGACTGTCAGCATCAGTCTTGCTTTTTTCGTAGAATTTCCCATAAAGCCACCTATTTTCCAACACAGAATCTTTCAAAAATGCGGGATACCACTTCCTCCCGCATCTGTTTTCCCGTGACCTCGCCGAGGCGCTCCAGCGCCTGCTCCGCGTCGAGCAGCACCGCGTCCGGCGAAATGCCGGCATCCATTGCCTCCAGCGCACGTTTGAGCGCATCCGCGGCGGCGCGTACCGCGCCGTGCTGTCTCGCGTTGGTCAGAATACTTCCGTCGCAGGGGGCGTCGCTGCCGAGCAGCTCCGCGACCGTGCGTTCCAGTTCCGACAGCCCATCGCCCGTTCGCGCGCTGACGGTCAGCACGCGCGCAAAGGGCAGCTCCTCCGCGCGTACCACGGCGGGCAGGTCGAGCTTATTGATCACGGCGATCACGCGCTTCGCGCGTTTCGCCTCCTGCATCGCCGCGCGGTCTTCCTCCGTGAGCGGCCGTGAGCCGTCGCAGACAAAGATGGCAAGCTCCGCCTCTTCGGCGGCTTTTTTTGCGCGTTCCACACCGATGGACTCCACCGCGTCCGCCGTTCTGCGGATGCCCGCCGTGTCGATCAGGCGCAGAAGTGTCTTTCCGAGACGGATCGGCTCTTCCACGGTGTCCCGCGTCGTTCCGGCAATATCCGTCACGATGACGCGCTCATAGCCCGCCAGGGCGTTGAGCAGGCTCGATTTTCCCGCATTCGGCGCACCGATGATGGCGGCGCGCACGCCGTTTTTCAGCACCTGTCCGCGGGAGAAGGTCTCCGCAAGCGCCGCAAGCGTCTCCCCGCAGGAGCGGATCGTCTCCCGCGCGGCTTCCGTCTCAAAGGGCGGCACATCGTCGTCGGGATAGTCCAGCACCGCGTGGAAATGCGCCAGCACATCCACAAGCTTCGCGTAGATGGGATCCAGCTTCTTCGTGAGCGCACCGCCGACCTGTCCCGCGGCATTCGCCGCCGCGTCCGCAGTCTGCGCATCAATGAGGTCGATGACCGCCTCCGCCTGTGTCAGATCCATCCGTCCGTTCAGAAATGCCCGCTTCGTAAACTCACCGGGCAGCGCCTGCCGCGCCCCATGGGAGAACAGCGCCTCCAGCGCGGCGGCGAGAACGGCGGGCGAGCCGTGACACTGCAGCTCTGCGGTGTCCTCGCCCGTATAGCTGTTCGGAGCGTGGGAAACGGTCGCAAGGACCTCGTCGATCACGCGCCCCTGCGCATCGTGCAGCGTGCCGAGCGTCAGCGTCCGATCCTTCTGTTCGGAAAGCGGTCTTCCGCTCCGCGCGGTGAAGACCTTCTCCGTGAGCGCGATGCAGCCGTCTCCCGAGAGCCGCACCACACCGATGGCGGAAGCCTGCGGCGCAGTCGCCGCCGCCGCGATCACATCAGCCATATCCGTTCCCCCTCCTCTGTTTGATTCAATACTCGGATTTTAGCCTTTTTCCGCGCCAAACGCAAGCACTTTCCCACACCTTTTGCAAATAATAACGGCGGCGGTCGTCAGACCGTCGCCGTTTCCTCATTCAGATACCGTTCCTCTGCGGCAAGCTCCGCCGCAATGAGGATCTCCCGCGCAAGTGCGTAATCCCCCGCTTCCATCGCCCTGAGCGCATCCTCCGATGCATTCACCATCAGGTGATACAGCAGTTCATAGTCGGGCATAGGCAGTTTCCCCCCAAGCAATAAAAAATGGCGCAGCCGAAGCCGCGCCACGAAAAACGCGAGCTCCGCTGTCGCCAAACAAACCAATGCCCCAAAACGAAACACCGGATGGAGCCTGCGCTTTTACCAAGGCAGGATCGGTATTTCGTTATAGAAAGGAAAACATCCCTAGGGCATTATAAAATTGGTTTGTTTGGCTATATCAGCATATCATACCCCAGCGATCAATGCAAGCGTCGGAAATGTAAAAAATGGAGCGTATCGATATTGATACGCTCCATTTTTATGCTTCCGCACCCTTGGCTCTCCCTCTGG
>JAFVWG010000186.1 GCA_017501805.1 Oscillospiraceae bacterium | reverse complement strand
GATATGCGTTTCCGCGGTCACTGCAACGAGGGCGCGGAGAGTCAGACCTGTATGCTTGAGACGATCGACCTCTACGCCAAGCAGGAGCTCAGCGTCTATATGCTCGAGTTCAAAAATCCCTTCTGCTATTACAACACCTATTATTCTCACGCACGCAATCAGGAAAACCGTCCTCCCGAACCCGTCAGCGAGCAGCAGGTGCTCCAGTGGAAGCGCCAGTGCGAGACGGAGATCGCCAAGCGCGGACTGATGTTCCACGATATGGGACACGGCTGGACCGCCGATCCTTTCGGAATGCAGACGGGCGACAACAGCGGCTGGCGGAACGGCACGCGCAAGCTCACCGAGGAGCAGCGCAGCGTGCTCGCCCTGATGAACGGCAAGCGCGACCTCTACCGCTGCCTGCCGGGCTGGACGAACCTCTGCTATTCGCAGCCCTACGTCCGCAGCACGATGGCGGATGCCGTCGTCGCCTATGCGGAGAAGCATTCGAACGTGGACTACCTCCACGTCTGGCTGGCTGACCTTGACAACAACCATTGCGAGTGCGAGGAATGTCAAAAGATGCGCCCGAGCGACTGGTATATGATGATCATGAACGAGATCGACGAGAAGCTTACCGCCAAGGGTATGGACACGCGCATCGTCTTTATCGCTTATGTCGATACGCTCTTCGCGCCCGAGAAGGTCACGCTCAACAACCCCGAGCGTTTCCTGATGCTCTACGCGCCGATCTCCCGTTCCTACTCCTCGAGCATCGACGGCTCAACCGTCATCCCGCCCGCAAAGCCCTATGTCCGCAACAAGTGGACCGCTCCCGTCGGCGCGGAAGAGGCGTTTGCTTATGTGCGCGAGTGGGAAAAGACCTGGCACGGGCCCTGCATCACCTACGAATATCATTTCTGGCGGCATCAGTACCACGATCTCGGCTGCATCGAGATCGCCCGCCGCATCTACGAAGACATCCGCGGCATGAAGGAGCTTGGTCTGCAGGGCTTCATCGAAGACGGCTCGCAGCGAAGCTTCTTCCCGAACGGCTTTGCAATTTACACCTACGCCGAAACGCTGATGAACACGTCGGTTTCCTTCGAGGAACTCAAGCAGGATTACTTCTCCCATATTTACGGCGAGGACTGGGAGCAGGTCGCGGCTTACCTTGAGAGTATGGGCAAGGCATTTGACTTCGCCTACCTCGCAGGCGAGAAGAGCAAGAACCGCAAGATCAGCAAGCGCTACAACCCCGATATGGTGCAGAGTCTTTCCCGCGTGGCAGAGATCGCAGCTTCGGAGCGCGCTCTTGCCAAGACGCATATGGCGATGCCCACCCGTCCGCAGACCGTCTCCTGGAGACTGCTCCTGCGCCACGCCGAGTATGCCGAGCGCCTTGCGGAGGTCCTGATGGAAAAGGCCGTCGGACACGAAAACCTCGCGCGCGAAATGGGCGAAAAGTTCATCCGCGACTTCGGCAAGTACGAATTCGAGCTGGAGCGCTACTTCGACCACGGCCTCGGTATGGGCTCTGTGGAAGTTATGCTGCGCAGCAGTCAGGATTTCGTCTTCTTTATCTCGTAAGAAAAAATACGCAAGGAAAGCCGGCGGCTTTCCTTGCGTTCTTTCGGAGCAACAATTTCCGAAAAAACTGTCACAACAAAGCAGGTGTTGTTATGAACAAAACGCTCCGCGCTCACGCAGACCGGATCGTTCGCGAAGCCATCTCCGCCGTACAGCCGGATGCCGCCGTGCGCCGTGTGCTCGAAGGGCGGATCTTCCCCGGAAAAGTCATTCTCGTCGCGGCGGGCAAGGCCGCGTGGCAGATGGCAAAAACGGCGTCCGACATTCTGGGCAGCCGCATCAATCGGGGCGTCGTCGTCACGAAATACGACCACGTCTCCGGTCCTATCGCCGACTTTGCCTGCTATGAGGCAGGACACCCCGTTCCGGATGAAAACTCCTTCCGCGGCACACAGGCGGCGCTCGACCTCGTTCGGGGACTTACGCCGCAGGACACCGTGCTGTTTCTCCTCTCCGGCGGTGGCAGCGCCCTGTTTGAAAAGCCTCTCATCCCGGCACCCGAGCTGCAGGACATCACAAATCAGCTTCTCGCCTGCGGCGCGGATATCGTGGAGATCAACACCATCCGCAAGCGTCTTTCGCAGGTCAAGGGCGGACGCTTTGCAAAGCTCTGTGAGCCGGCGCAGGTGATCTCCGTCATTCT
>JAFVWG010000185.1 GCA_017501805.1 Oscillospiraceae bacterium | reverse complement strand
TGGGGAACGACCCCGTACGGGTGTGCCGTGTGGCATTCTTCCTCCGTCGCGCGCTTTACCATGACCGGGGTGGAGCGGATGCATTCGACCGCTCCGTCCGTTGCGGCGAGGATGGTCGGCTCTGCATAGCCTTCGATCACGCAGTCCTCGAAGATGATCTTCTCGAAGTTGGCGGCGACGAAGAGCGGCTCGTTTTCGCAGCCTTCACGGCAGACGATGCGGCAGTTTTTGAAACGGCAGGTCACCTTTTCGTTTGCATCGCCCCACATCGCGCCGGGACGGATCATATCGGCAAAGGAGCAGTCCTCAAAGGTGATATCCCGCATACTGCGGTTGCAGCACCAGCGGTGCAGACCGTCAAACTCCAGACGGACCAGCTCACGCTCCTGCGCAAAACGGCAGTTGCGGAAAACGATGTTTTCCGCAGGCTTGCGGAGCTGTGCGCGGTGGTCGCAGTAGTAGGAGAAGGCGACGATGCTCTCGTGACGGCAGTCTTCGTCAGACAGAGCGCCGCAGCGCTTGGCATCGTCGGACAGATGGTGGCGGAAGCCGAAATGGCGATCCTCGGAGCTGCAGTTTTCGACGAGCACGTTGTTTCCGCCGAAGCGCACCGACTGGCAGGCGGAGTTGAGTTTGCAGTTGCGCACGATCACATCATGGTTATCAAAGCCGGCGATCGCATCGTCACCGGTGTTAATATCGCAGTCCTCAATCAGGATATTGTCGCAGGTGCGGACGTCCACGCCGTCGTGTCCGCCGAAGATCGAGATATTGCGGATGGTGATGTCCTGCGACTGGAAGATCGCGTGGCACCAGTTGGAGCTGTTGAGGAAGGTATAGCCCTCAAGACGGATGCCCTTGCAGCGCCAGATGCTCATTCCGTGCGGGCCGCGATACTTTTCCTCGCCCTCGGGGTCAAAGCAGTTCTGCCCGTCGATATAGGAGCCCTTTTCGCCGATGACGGCGATATCTTCCGCGTCGAAGGCGCGGATGAAACCGTTCGACCAGCGGCTCGTGGAGACCGCGCTTCTGCCGGTGGCGGGGGTGTTGCCGATCGGCTCAATGGTCACGGGCTCGAGCTTGTCGTCAACATAGCCGAAGTAGTCTTCGGGATTGCGGCTGCCCTTGAGGATCGCGCCGCTTTCAAGATACAGCTCCACGCGGCTGCGCAGGCGGATCGAGCCGGTCAAATATACACCGCAGGGGACGACCACGCGTCCGCCGCCCGCGAGGAAGCAGTCATCGATCGCCTTTTGGATCTTCGCGGTCTGCAATTTGTCAGAAGTACACGCGCCATAGTCGCGGATGTTATACGTCTGCATGGGGATTTCTCCTTTCTCTGCAAAAGCGCGGGAGCGCTGTTGTCACAACAGGATCATCATATCACACAGGGGAGGAGCAGGCAAGCTGTTTTCGGGAGTATGTCAAAAAAACTCCCGCATTTCTTGACGAAGTTGTTCGGTCGTGATAAGATGGAGTCCCATGCCGGTGTGGTGGAATTGGTAGACACCAGGGACTTAAAATCCCTTGTCGGAAACGACGTACCGGTTCGAGTCCGGTCACCGGCACCAAAAGAGAGTCCCCGTATGGGGACTCTCTTTTGGTATTTCCGTGCCGAGACGAGAAGCGGGGGTTCGAACGCGAGGATTTGCCGCCGCGTAAGCGGCAGCTGCCACAGGCAGCAAAGGCGTTCACGCCGAAATCCGAAG
>JAFVWG010000184.1 GCA_017501805.1 Oscillospiraceae bacterium | reverse complement strand
TGGCGCACTTAACTTCATTTTATGCGCAAGCATAATACTTCATTATGCTGTAAGGCATAACTTCACTTCGGCGTTAGCCGATACTTCGCTAAAAACTGCGAGAGTTCGAATTCATACGCAAAAACGGTAAAAATATCTTTTTCGTAGCCCATAGACAAAATCAGCAGGACGCAAACGTCCTGCCGATTTTTTATTCACAGCTCAACAAAAAGCAAAAGGCATCGCCGACATATTTCGGGCGATGCCTTTTTTCTCAGACAGGATTCCCCTTCTTCTTTGCAATGTGTTCCTCGCGGGCGCTTTTCCTGCCCTCGGCACGAATATCCCCTGCCTTGGTAAGCGCGATCTTTGTAAGGGACGGTCCGACGATCTCGTAGATCAGCACCGCGAACAGCGTGATGTTACGGACGATGACCCCATCGGGTCCCAGCTCAAACGCTTTGATCGCCATACCGAGTGCGACACCGGCCTGCGGAAGCAGCGTAATACCCAGATATTTGACAATATTGGGATCGCTCTTCGTCATTCTCGCGCTGATGCCCGCGCCGAAGTATTTGCCGACGGAACGCGTAATGATGTAAACAAGTCCGATCAAAACGACCGCCATATCCGCAAAAACGGAAAGCTCAAGTTCCGCACCGCTTATAACGAAGAAGAGGATCAGGATCGGACTCGTCCATCTGTCTGCACGCTCCATCAGTTCTTCGGAAACGTCGCAGAAGTTGCAGAAGACCGTGCCGAGCATCATGCAGGACAGCAGGGACGAAAATTCCGCGTGAACGGGACCGATGTGGAATTTCAGGCCGGAGATCGCAACGGTCAGCATCACAAACGTAACGGTGACCGCCATTCGTTTCGAGCGCGAATGGAAAAAACGCTCACACAGCGTAAACAGCAGTCCCATAACGACGCCGAGGGTCAGAGAGAGACCGACCTCAAGCAGCGGCTCAAGGATGACGGTCAGAACGTCAACAGCACCGGCATGGAGTGATTTTGCCACACCGAAGGAGATTGCAAACACAACAAGACCGACCGCATCATCCAGCGCGACCACCGGCAGAAGAACATCCGTCACAGGTCCCTTCGCCTTGTACTGCTTGACGACCATCAGCGTTGCCGCGGGTGCCGTGGCTGTTGCGACAGAGCCAAGAACAATCGCGGAGGACAAGGGCAGTTTGTCGGGAATGACAAAATGCAGCGCGATCAGAAGCACATCGACCACAACCGTCGTAAAGATCGCCTGGAAGGTGCCGATGACCGTTGCCTGTCTGCCAATCTTCCTGAGCTGTGCCAGCCGAAACTCATTGCCCATGGAAAATGCGATAAATCCCAACGCCAGATCGGAGATAATTCCAAATCCTTCCAGTTGTTTTGCGGTAATACCGAGGCCGGGAATGCCGCACGCGCCGAGCATAAACGGACCGATCAGCACGCCCGCGATCAGATAAGCGGATACAGCGGGAAGATTGACTTTCTTTGCCAGTCTTGACAGGAGCAGCCCTGCCAGCAGCGCGGCGGACAGCGTGAGCAGAATACTTACTGTCTGAGTCATACGCGAAAAGCCTTCTTTCAAAAATACACGGACTGCCCCACAGGTTGTAAAGCAGCCCGATGAACGCAATATTTGATTTTCGTGCTAATTATACCCAAAAAATTTCCGATGTCAAGTCCATCTGCAATGCATTTTTCTGCCGGGCCTGCCAATTCCCACCGGCACAGCCCGAGAGAGGATGCCGACAGAGAGCGCAGCGCGCACGCTCTTGACTTTTAAGGCAAAATTGGTTATATATTGTGTTGATCATTAAGAGATACGGAGGACCGATACCTATGGAAGTTAATATTCTGAAATTCGGTGCTGTCGGTGACGGCGTTACGATGAACACGGCAGCCATCCAAAGCGCGATCGCGGAGGCTGCGGCACAGGGCGGCGGACGCGTTGTTGTTCCTGCCGGACGTTTTCTTACCGGATCGATTTTTCTCGAGGATCATATCGAACTGCATCTGGAAGCAGGAGCGGTGCTCGTAGCGAGCGAGAATCAGGACGATTACAACGACCTGGACGCCTACCCGCAGAACAGCACCTCTGTCCGCGAGCAGTGGCAGGGCAAGCATCTCATCCTCGCCATCGAGAAGAAGAACGTTGCCATCACAGGTTACGGAACGATCTGCGGTAACGGCTCTGTCTTCTTTGAGCCGCGTCGCCGCTGCAAGACCCTTAACTATGCATGGGTCGACGGCTTTGCAAAAGCAAAGAATCCCGAAGCGATGCGCCCGGGTCAGATGATCGTCTTCATTGAGTGCAGCGATGTCATCGTGCGTGATGTCCGCCTCGAGGACTCCCCCTGCTGGACGCTCTTCCTCCACGGCTGCGAGTACGTTTCCGTCTCGGGTCTGCGCATCAAGAACCCCATCTGGAACGCTAATACCGACGGCATTGACATCGACACCTGCCGTTTTGTCACGGTTTCCGACTGCATCATCGATACCGGCGACGACGGCATCACCGTCCGCTGCAGCTCGGCGAGACTCCTGCACGCCAAGCCGGTCTGCGAGCAGATCGCGATCAACAACTGTGTCATCGGCACCTCTGCTGTCGGAGTTCGTCTCGGTGTCGGCGTCGGCGATATCCGCCACGTTGCAATCTCCAACATCACGATCTCTCGCGCCTCCGTCGGCTTTGACTTTATGTGTGCCTACAAAAACCGCGGTCAGATCAACATCTACGATGTAGTTGTCAACAACGTCACCGGCGAAAACGTTGCTTTCCCCTTCCGCTTCACGCAGGAGAACGAAAGATTCCTCCGCGGAATCAACATTGCAAACTACCGTGTCAAGGCCTACTGCGCTGCACTGATGCATGCAGATCAGCCCGGCAACATCTCCGACGTCACCATCAAAC
>JAFVWG010000183.1 GCA_017501805.1 Oscillospiraceae bacterium | reverse complement strand
TCCAGTTCCACAAGCGCGTCGTAGCTCTCCGTGATCTTTTCGCGATAGGCGGCAGCCTCGGCGGAGAACATTGCGAGGATGCGGGCGATCTCATTCTGCTCCTCCGTCATCAGTTCCTTGAGCGCGTTGTTGGCGTTCACCGCCTGAATGGGCTCGATAAAGAATGTGCCGCCCGAAGCGGAGACATCGTGAACCAGACCCTGGATCTCGTTTTTGCATTCGCTCTTGATGGGAACGACAAAGCGATCGGCCCGCATCGTGATGATCGGCTCACGCAGGATCTTTGCATAGGCAGGAGATGTAATGATCTTCTGCAAAGACTCACGGATCTTTGCGCTCTGCTGACGGATATGTCTGCGGATATCGGCAAGCTCCGGGCTTGCGGCATCGGACATCTCATCCTCCGAGAGGATCGCGTCCGTGATTTTCTTTTCCAGATAGGCATTCGGAGAAAGCAGTTCAAAATAGCCGGACAGGATCCCGGGGTCTCCTTCTCCCTCACCGTATTCCTTTGCCTGACGGATCGCACGGAGAAGCCGCGCGAGCTGCAGCAGCTCCTTCATGCTCAAACAGCCGCCGCGGTCAGCACGCTCTAAAATTGCAGCGGCATCGACAGCGCCGGAGAACGACGGTGTGCCCTTCAGCGTGACCATATGGTTCGCCGTGGCAGTCTGTTCCAAAAGTAGACGGATCTCCACCGCGTCCGTCTCCGGGCGCAGCGACAGGCTGCGCTCCTTCCCCCGCGCACTCTGTGCGTGTTCCGCGAGCTTAGCAAGCACCTCATTCAGTTCCAGGGTCTGCATGGATTTTTCGTAAAGTGTCATGATCTTTTCCTCTATGACAGTTTCAGAGATTTATAGAAATCCAGAGTTGTGAAGCCGCGTTCCATCCGCCGCAGAAGATAGGTCTCCGCAAGGTCGGACAGCTCCTTTTCCGAAGCCGCACCGAGGCGGAAGCGGAAGATGGAGGAAACGGGGCTTTCCAGTATGTAGCGCAGGGCATCCCGCGATCCGGGAGAAAGCGGGAGAGAGATCCCGCCGCCGGCTTCCGCCCTGCAGCCGGAGCAGATAAGACAGCCGTTCATCACATCAAATCGGTCCGCGTCTTCTTTTCCGCAGACGCAGCAGCCGTCCACGTCCGGCCAGAATCCCGCCAGCGCGCATAGGCGCAGTTCATACGCGGCTTTGATCAGCGCTTCGCTGCCGTCTCCGCAGAGCGCGTGCAGCGCGTGCAGCACCAGAAGCGGCAGCTGTGATGGGCTGTCCTCCTGCGAAAGGACCTCGGCTGTCTGCGAGATATAGGATGCGAGAGCGTAGCGCTCCATTTCGACGCGCAGACCCGCGAAGAGCTCGACAGGAACAGCCTCGCGAACCGTGTGAAAACCACGGTTTTCAAAAATCGTAAACTCGGAGAAGGCAAAGAGCTGACAAGCAACCTTGAGCTTGCTGCTCTTGCTCTTCACGCCGCGTGCTTTCACGGTGAGAAGCCCGCGATCCTCCGACAGCAGCGTGAGGATCCGATCATGATCCTTGTAGTCGACCTCCCGCAGGACGATCGCTCTTGTTTTGAAAAACATAACGCCTCCTACGCGGAGCGGGATGCCTATTTATTCTCCTGTGCGCTGGAGTTACCCGCAGCGCGTCTGTAGAGAAGATAGACCTCCGGCGAGCCTGTTTCCATAAAGACATTCCAAAGTGTGTTCGCGTCCATACGAGCGCCTCCTTTTATCCATAGGATTTGCTTTTGGGACGCGGATATGACTGACGATTATTGGTAGCCGAAATTGCGGATCAGAGTGTTGCTTTCGCGCCAGTTTTCCTTGACCTTGACCCAGGTCTGCAGATACACTTTTGAATCCAGCAGCTTCTCACAGTCCTCGCGCGCCATCGAGCTGATCTTTTTCAGCATTTCGCCGCGTTTTCCGATGATGATGCCCTTGTGACTGCTCTTTTCACAGTAGATCGTCGCATCGATATCAATGACGCCGTCTTCCCGTTCGTTGAACGCGGTGATCTCGACCGCCGTGCCGTGCGGCACTTCCCGCTCCAGACACCAGAGCAGCTTTTCACGCAGAATCTCCGCAACAAGCTGCCGCTCGGGCTGGTCGGTGATCATATCCTCGGGGAAAAGCTGCGGACCTTCCGGTGCAAGCTTTGTCACCTCGGCAAGAAGTTCCTCTACGCCTTCTCCCGTCTTCGCGGAGATCGGCAGGATCGCCTTGAAGTCATACTCTTTTGCATAGGCATCAATGACCGCGAGCAAGCTCGCTTTCTCCACGGTGTCGCACTTGTTGATCGCAAGCACGGCAGGGACCTTTGCGGCGCGGATGCGTTCGATCAGATCCGCCTCCCGCTCGCCGACGCCCGCGATCGGCTCGACCAGAAGCAGCGCGGCGTCAACATCGGAAACGGACTGCCGCACGATGTTCACCATATAGTCGCCGAGCTTGGTACGAGGACGGTGGAAACCGGGTGTATCCAAAAAAACGAGCTGTGTATCTCCGCGGTTCACCACGCCGCAGATGCGGTTGCGGGTGGTCTGCGGTTTATTCGAAACAATGGCGATCTTTTCACCGACGATGCGGTTTGTCAGCGTGGACTTGCCGACATTCGGGCGACCGACGATCGCGATCATAGCTGATTTGTTCATCATTCAGCGCACTCCTTCAGCGCGGAAGCAGCAGCTCCGCAAGTATTTTTTCCTCTTCCCGACGCATCAGACGCTTGTCTTCCTCATCCTCGTGATCGTATCCGAGCAGGTGCAGGATCGAATGAATGGTCAGATATCCGAGTTCTCTGCGAACGGAATGACCGTATTCCTCCGCCTGTGCCTTCGCGCGCTCGAGAGAGATGGTCATATCGCCCAACGGAACACAGCCCGTCTCGGGGTCGGTATAGTCGTCCCAGCTCTCGGGCAGAACGCCCGCTTCAAGCGAAAACATCGGAAACGAGAGCACATCCGTGGGTCGGTCGATCTGCCGCAGCGCTTTATTGATCTCGTGGATGCCGGCGTCGTTTGTGATGAGGACGTTGATCTCGCAGCGTGCCTTGACGCCCATCATTCGGAGCGCTGTCGAGATGCATCCGCGCAGATGTCTGCGAAGCCGCAGATTCTCGATCGGATGCTGCTCCCAAAAGGAAATGTTCAGCTTATGTTCCATTTATTTTTTCTTCCTTCCGGTCGGTCTGACTTTGCCGGTCTCCGGCTTGTGTTCATAGCGGTCATACGCCGCAACGATCCGCTGCACCAGTTCGTGGCGCACGACGTCACTCGGCGACAGCCTGCAGATCGCAATATTGGGAACGCCCTCAAGCACACGCATCGCTTCCTTGAGTCCACAGGTCTTGTCAGCGGGAAGGTCGATCTGCGTTACGTCGCCCGTGATGATGATCTTCGAGCCGAAGCCAAGGCGGGTCAGGAACATCTTCATCTGTTCGCGTGTGGTGTTCTGCGCCTCATCCAGAATGATGAAGCTGTCGTCCAGCGTTCTGCCGCGCATATAGGCAAGCGGGGCGACTTCAATATTTCCCTTTTCCATATACTTCTGGAAATTTTCCGCACCGAGCATATCGAACAGCGCATCATAGAGCGGACGCAGATAGGGATCGACCTTGTTCTGCAGGTCACCGGGAAGAAAACCGAGACGCTCTCCCGCTTCCACCGCGGGACGTGTGAGAATGATGCGGTTGACCGTCTTCGCACGGAAGGCCGCGACTGCGGAGGCTACAGCAAGATAGGTCTTGCCCGTGCCTGCGGGACCTACGCCGAGCGTAACGGTGTTTTTTGAGATCGCCTTCAGGTACTTCTGCTGACCGACGGTCTTTGCCTTGATGGGCTTCCCCTTCGCCGTGATGCAGATAACATCCTTGGCGATCTCACCGACCTGGTTCTCTTCTCCGTTTCTGACAAGTGAGATGAGATAGCGCACCGTCTGATCGTCGATGGTTTCTCCGCGCTCCGCAAGAGAGAGCATCGACTCCAGCGTTTTTGCCGCAGGCTCGACATCTTCGGGATCGCCCTGTACCTTCACAGCAGCGTCACGGTTGGATATTTTCACGTCAAAGGCCTCTTCGATCCGTTTGACGTTCTCATCAAACGAGCCGAAGATCGCGCTGAGGTGCTCCAGGCGTTCAATGTTGACTTCCCGTTCCATCATTCGTAGCTTCACCTTCAATATAAATTCTCTGCCGATGACCGGCGATCATTTCCCGCAGTTCCATCACAGTATGGAGCGTATCCAGACCGTCGGAGCGGGAAAAGGAAGCGTTTTCCTTTAAGATCTCACCCGCGATCGCCCCGCGCAGGGCGAAACGCTGTGCCGATGCGGTGAGCAGCTTCTGCGACTCCTCTTCGGGCACAGCCGCGCTCTCCGTTTCATAGGTTTCGGCACGTTCGAGGACGAGCGCGATCGGGAGCGTGTTGCCGTTCGGAAGCGTCAATCGTTTTATCACGGTCATTTTAACACATTCGGGTGGTATAATTCCACTCTCAGAAGAGATTTTTATGCGTTTTTTTCCAAGTTGCAGCGAGACGACCGTGTGCGTGTCGGTTTTATCCGTGCGAACGGTCCGTTCCGACGGTGTTTTCAGGTACAGATCCCGCCACGTACGCGCGTAGACCTCGCCAAGTGCCGCGCTGAAACGCACCGCGTGTTCCAGATCGATTTTTCCGCCGATCAGCACCTGCCCGTGCTGCACGATCTCACCGGGACGCACGGCCGCACTCCCTTCCAGCACACTCAATTCCGTAACAAGTCCGTCCCGCGTGGCGAGCAGATCGGAGGGAATGCGTCTGTCGGCATCCGGCAGCTGCGGAGCGCGTTCACGCACGCGGATGACGGCGCATGCGCCGTTTTGCGTTACGGTCAGCCACGAAAGCTCCGGGATCTGAGCAAGCACGCGATCCTTCACGCTTTGCGGGTCTATATCCGGCCCGTAGAGACCGAGCCGCACCCCCGCCCTCTCGGCAGCGCGGATGATCTTCTCGGAGGGGACACGCTCGTTGCCCTCCACACTGTAAAACCTAATAAAGCGCGGCAGAACGACCGAAAGCACAACAGACAGAATAACCGCGGCAAGAAGCGGTATTCGTTTTTTCAGTCCGCGATATTTATAAAAAAGTCCGTTTTCGTTCCGTCTCATCGCCGTGCACATACTGCGTTCCGCAAGCCGTAAGACACGATCCGCGTCCTTCGCATAGACCGTGATGCCGAACGTCAGCGAATCCTGCCGGACAACATCCCAAAAGGCTATCCCCTCGGCGGCAAGTCGATTGAGACACCATTGCGGACTTCCTCCGCAGATCTCAAAGCGTACATTTCCGCGCAGCCACCTTGCAAAACCGATCAAATCTCTTCCTCCCGCAGGAGCAAAAGCTCTGTGATCGTTCCGCTCAGCACGATGCGGTGCTCCTTCATCAGCCGAATGCACAGACCGCTGCCGCGAACACGGACGCGACCGATGGATACGGCAATTTCGATCTCCGTGTCGGAATAGGAAAGAAGTCCTTTCTGCAGGTCGATCGCGACCTGTCCAAAGCCATCGAGGACGATCTGCGGCAGTCCTGCAGCGATCTGCAGCGGGAGATCCGCGGATTCAGCGAGCAGAGTTCTCTGTTTTTGCAGCCATTTCAAGTGCTTCACCTCTCGGAAGCATTCTTATGCCGCGCAGTGGCAGGATTTGCCCGACGCGCATATATTCTCCTCGGGTGATCTTGTGATGCAAAGAAGAAAGCGGCTTCTGTGGTTCCTTGTGATCGGCGCATTTTTGTTGTATTTCCTTATATTTCCGCAGCAGAGTGTGGATTCCGTCCGGGAAGGGATGCAGCTCTGTCTGGAGCGTCTTGCTCCGGCGCTGTTTCCCTATCTGGTACTCTCCAATCTGTTTCTCGCGTCCGGCGGAGCTCAGTCGATGGGGCGGCGGATCGGGAGATGGATGCAGCGCGTGTTCCGTGTCGGCAGCGGCGGCGTGATCGCACTCCTTCTCGGACTGACCGGAGGCTATCCGCTCGGCGCAAAAACGGCGGCAGCGCTCTGTCGGGACGGCATCGTGGAACAGCGGGACGCGGAACGGCTGCTGCTCTTCTGCAACAATGCGGGGCCCGCGTTCCTCTTCGGCGTTGTCGGGGCAGCCTGCTATCGGTCGACAGCGGTGGGCGCAGTGCTGTACGCCGCGCATATTTTATCCGCACTTATATGCGGTCTTCTGCTCCGCGGCGAAAGCTGCGATCAGAAATTCGTCCCGCGTGAGAAACCGCTTCCACCTTTTTCGGAGGCATTTGTCTCCGCTGTTTCGGACGCTGGGCGTACGCTTGTTACGATCAGTCTGCTCGTCACGGCATTCACGGTCCTGCTCGGTGTTATGCGGCAAGTATTCCACAGCTGTGAGGCGCTGCAGCTTCTGCTGACAGCCGTTCTTGAGCTGTCCTCCGGCTGTATTGCGATCGCATCTTCTTCTCTGCCGTGGTCGGCGAAGCTCTCTCTCACCGCCGCTGCTGTCGGATGGGGCGGTGTCTGCGTTCATCTGCAAACGGTCACCGCGCTGCAAGGCACAGGGCTTTCCGTGCGCCCATATCTTCGGGCAAAGGCGCTGCAGGCGGCGCTCTC
>JAFVWG010000182.1 GCA_017501805.1 Oscillospiraceae bacterium | reverse complement strand
CTCTCTGAGATACGTGAGATATCTCGGGATGCGTCCCAGCGTAGCTTTCGGTATGGAGCTTTTATCCACTCGCCATCGAGCCTCCCTTTACGCCGTAAAACGGCGAAAATACGGTCGTTTTTTAATAAATATCGATATTATCGATAATGCACATATCGATATGTAAATAAAAAAACACCTATAGTACTACTATTATAGTATTCTAACACATTTCGACCATAAATCAATAGGTTTTATATGATTCAAAAAAATACATACGCCATTCGCTTTCATTTCTTAAACAAACAGGACCGGAGCGGAAAAAACAACCGAACATTTCCCGCAAAAAACAAGAGACCGAGAAGCGAACTTCCGCTTCCCCGGTCTCTTTTCGTATTGATATCGGCGGCGCTTGCGCGCAGGGTCGGTCAGGCGTTCTCTCCGTCCGCGAAGTCCGACGGGGAAACTTCCGCAGGGGCATCCGTATCCTCGACCACAACGAGGTCGTCCGTCTCCGCAACGCCCTCGCTGCGAAGCTCTGCGATGACCTTTTTCAGCTCCTGAATGATAGCCTCGGACTCCGTGATCTTATCGCACCAGGGCAGATATTCCGCGTCGTCCATTTCTTCGCTCAGCGCATAGTCGCGGTAAAAAAGCTTTCCGAGCTCCGTCTGTGCCTTGCGGATCTTCTCCTCCTCCATACGGATGGAGACCTTCGCCTTCGCAACGGAAGCAAGCTCCTTGGTTTTCTGTGCCACGGCGCCGGCCTTTTCGAGGGCGGCTGCCTTGAGGTCTTCAAAGTTCAGATTGACGTTCATTTGCAAACTCTCCTTTCGGATGATCCGTTCCCTGTGTATTCAGTATAACACAAATTCGGAAAATTGTGTGCTTTTTTTCAAAATTCATAAAGTATTTACGATTCTGTCTCCCGCGCGGCGATCTCCTGCACCAAAAGCGTTCTTCTCCGCTTCGGAGAGAAGCGCAGCAGCGCCCAGACGGCCGCGGCGATGACCGCCGAGGCAAAGCCCAGCAGCTGACTGAAGGGCATCTCCGTCCCCGGCACCATCAGGTTGAACTGCGTCATACGCATCCCCTCCAGAACGCCGCGTCCGAGCCCGTACCACACAACGTAGAGCAGGAAGACCTCGCCGTCAAATTTGCGGCGCTTGGAAAAGAAATGCAGCAGCACGAAGCCGAGGGCGTTCCAGACCGATTCGTAAAGGAACAGCGGGTGATAGTAGCGCACGTTCGACCCGTCTCCGAGTCCCATTTTCAGAAAGCTCTCCGTCTCAACGCCGTAGACCTCGCGGTTTATGAAGTTTCCCCAGCGGCCGACGCTCTGCCCGATCAGAAGTCCCAGCGCGCCGATGTCCAGCATCGCGGAAAAGCGCACCTTTGCAAACCGACAGTAGAGCCACGCACCGAGCACCGCGCCGAGCACCGCGCCGTAGATGGCGATGCCGCCCTCCCAGATATACAGGCAGGAGATCGGATCGTCGCGGAATTGCTCCCAGGAAAACACGCAGTAGTAAGCGCGCGCGCAGACGAGAGCAAGCGGCACGGCGGCGAGCAGCATCGTCAGGAGGTTGTCCTCCGTCAGTCCGAACTGCTTCACGCGGCGGTTTGCATAGAAGACCGCCAGCAGAAAGCCGAGGCTGATGATCGCACCGTACCAGTGGACGGTAAGCCCGAAGATCGAGACCGTCGTGGGCGGGTTCAGAAAAATACCGAGATTCGGAAAAGAGATCAGGACTGTCAGCATAGCAAAGCCTCCTTTATCGCTTCGGCAGGATCACGGAGATGGCGCTGCGCTCCGGCAGCAGCACATCGCGGATGAATCGCTCCACCTCCGACTGCTCCACCGAACGGAACACCTCTTCGCTTCGGAAGAATTCCTCTCCCTCAAAGAAATGCGAGCAGCTTCTGCTGCACAGCTCCTCAAAGCTGTCCAGCGAGCGCAGGAGCCGTCCGAGCGTCGCCTTTTTCTGTCGGAGAAACAGCTCGCTGTCCAGTCCGTTTTCGGCAACGCGCCGCGCTTCCGCGAAGATCGCGTCCGCCACGGCATCCGGCTCACGGCTGCTGCCGCCCGCCGAGAACATACCGATGCCCTTCATGCCCTCGTAGCCTGCCGAGAACGAACCGTCGATCAGCCCGGATTCGTACAGCTTTCTGTAAAACGGCGTTGAAGAACCAAACAGGCAGTCCGCGGCAAGATCGCCGATCATCTCCGCGCGCATCGGGCTCTTCGGCGCATCCGCCTTGCAGCCCAGCACAAAGGTCGGCATGGAGATCTCCATCGTGTCCGTCACACGCGCGGTCGGGCAGACGGGAGCTTCCGGCGCGCCGTAGTCCCGCTCCGGGGCAGGTCTTCTGCTGCCGCGCAGCCCCTCCGATGCAATGCGTTCGACCGTTTCGGGATCGACGTCGCCCGCCACGCAGAGCATCGCGTTCGAGGGCGCGTAAAACGCCTCATGGCAGCGCTCAAGCACCGTTGGCGTGATCGCCTGAATGGATTCCACCGTTCCCGCGATCGGGAAGCGGACGGGATGATTGGCATACATCGCGGAAAAGAGTCTGTCATACACGCGCGAATCCGCGCTGTCCTCGTACATACGGATCTCCTGTGCGATGATCCCCCGCTCTTTTTCCACGCTTTTCTCCGTAAAGTAGGGCGTGGAGACAAACTCCACAAGCGTCCGCAGATTGTCTTCAAAATGCTCCGCACACACCACATAGTAGGCGGTAAGCGTGTAGCTCGTGTAGGCATTCGGGCTGCCGCCGAACATCGCGAAGCGATCCATCGCATCGCCGTAGGGCATATCGAACAGCTTGTGCTCGAGGTAATGCGCCGTGCCGTCCGGCGTTCTGAACGTCTCTCCGTTCAGACGGAAGCACGTGTCGATCGCACCGTAGTCCATCGCAAAATAGGCGTAGGTCTTCGCAAAGCCCGGGCGCGGGATCACACGCAGGCGCAGTCCGCACGAGAGCGTCGTCTCAAAAAAGGATTCCCCGATCGAGGAAAAGCTCTGTCGGTTCATTGTTCCGCCTCCCCTCTGAGGAAAAACACGGTGTCGAGCGTGACATCTTTTGCCGCGTCCGCCAGATCGCCGACCGTCAGCACATCGTTTTTCTTCCGCAGCTCCTCCGGTGTGACCTCTCTTCCGAGCACGGCATTGCCGAGGTGAAAGTCGTCCAGACGCGAGGGATTGTCGCATACGGTCCGCAGCGCAAGCGCGACCTGATCCTTCGCCATCTGCAGTTCTTTTTCCGTGATCTCACCGCGGCGGCAGGCTTCCAGCTGTTCGAGGATCGCAGCCTTCGCCACGTCGAATTTATCAAAGTCGATCCCGGAGGATACGCACAGAAAGCCCTTGTATTTTTCGATCGAGGAGCTCGCGTAATAGCACAGCGACAGCTTTTCCCGCACATTCAGAAACAGCTTGCTTGTCAGTCCGCCGCCGAACACAGCGTTCATCAGCGCCGAGGCTCTCCAGTTCTCGTCCCGAACGCTGCGCCCCGTACGGAAGCCCATACAGAGCTTGCCCTGCGTCACATCCATCCGCTCAATGATCTCCTGCGTGCGCTCCGCGCGCGGGACGAACACCGTGCCGACCGAAACGCAGGTCTCCCGCGGCAGCGCGGCGAGTGCTTCGCGCAGGATCGCCGCAACGGCTTCCGGCGATTTTCTTCCCGTATAGCAGATCTCCACCCGCGAGGTCGCAAGCACGCGGCGGTAATGCGCGAACAGGTTCTCCGGCGTGATGGCGTTCACATCCGACTCTTCCCCGAGGCGGTCAACGCCGAAGGCCTCATCCCGGAACATCGCCTTGACCATCTGCGTGTGGGCATATACGCGTTTTCCGTTCATACGGGCGCGGATGGAACGGATCAGATTCTCTTTTTCCTGTGCGATATAATCTTCCCGGAAAACGCCGCCGTCCGTCACAGGATCGAGCAGCAGCTCCGCCGCCATCGCGGCCGTCTGCGCAAAGATCGGCTCGCCGACCGCCTCATCGCAGAGACAGTCCGCGAAAAGACCGATGCACTGCACCTCGCCTTTTCTGCGGATCAGATTGCCGATCTCCGCTCCGTAAAGCTCCTCCAGCGCGGTGCTGACCGCCGTGAGGTCGGGACAGCGTTTGCTTCCGCGCAGCAGGATGCCGCCCAAAAGGGCATTCATCGCAGCCTCTTCTCTGCACAGGGGGCGCAGAAGATTCAGGCTGATGCATTCCGTCTTAAATTTATCCGTCGTGACTGCCGTCAGATACACATCCGGCAGGATCGCGATCCGCTGTACCATAGTTTTCCTCTTTTCATCCGATGCGTTTTTTCTTTTCCCGGCTATTATATCCGATTTCCGCACGAATGTAAATTCAAACGCTGTTTTTCTCTTGCCATTTCACGGCGTATCCTGTAAACTGAAGTCGTAAGAAACGGCAGGAGGCATACATATGCAGTGGCTGGAATTGACGATCCACACCCGATCCGAAGAGCTGGACGAGCTGACCGCCCGTCTGACTGCGCTCGGGTATGACAGTTTTATCATAGAAGACGAGCAGGACTTCCTGCGTTTTCTCGAACAGAACCGCGCTTACTGGGACTATGTCGATGAAGCGCTGGAGGAGTCTATGCGCGGCATTTCGCAGGTGCGGCTCTATCTGGAGGATGACGACGGAGCGCCGGCGCAGATCGCCGCTCTTCGCGAGGCTGTGGGCAGCGCGCAGGAGCTGACCGTCCGCACGGTCGCGGACGAAGACTGGGAAAACAGCTGGAAGCGCTACTACCGCCCGCTTGCGATCGGAAAGCGGCTTTTGATCGTGCCGCAGTGGCTGCAGCCGGATAACCCCGAGGGACGCGTGCCGATTTTGCTCGACCCGGGTATGATCTTCGGAACGGGCGCGCACGCCTCCACGCAGATGTGCCTCTGCGCGCTGGAAGAGCGCCTGCAGGGCGGTGAACGCGTGCTGGACCTCGGCAGCGGCAGCGGCATCCTTTCGATCGCATCGCTCCGCCTCGGCGCGAAAAGCGCCGTCGGTGTGGACATCGATCCCATCGCGGAGGATATCGCAAGAGAGAACGCGGCGCTGAACGACCTGCATGAAGACCGCTTCACCGCGCGAACGGGCGATGTGCTCTCCGACGGGGCGCTGATGTCCTCGCTCGGCGGCGGCTACGACGCGGTGCTTGCCAACATCGTCGCGGACGTGATCATCCCCCTTTCGGCGGCTGTGCCGAAGTTCCTGAAGCAGGACGGCTTCTTCCTCTGCTCCGGCATTTTGAACACGCGGCTGGAGGAGGTCAAGGCGGCGCTGCGCAAGAACGGCCTGACCATCACCGACGAGCGACGGCAGAACGACTGGTGCTGTCTGCTCGCCCGACTGTAAAGTGAGGAAGCACGATGGTATCCTATCAGACAAAAAACCGACTTCGCCGCGGAGTAAAGATCGCGCTTTTGGTGCTTTCTCTTCTTCTGCTCCTCGCGATCGTGCGCTTTATTTATCTGGAGCGTTTTCTGGTCTACGATAAAAACGGCGTGCACCTCGACCTCGGCGGCGGCGTTGCCACCCTTGTGGATCAAACCGCCGCACAGAAGCAGGAAGATTTCCCGCTGATCCGCGAGGATGCGTCCGGCACGGAGGTCGAACAGCCGCAGAACGGCTCTCTCAAGCGGCTTTCCGGCGTGTCCGTCACCGCCGCACAGCTTCTGGAAGAAGATGTGCGCGGCGCCCTTTCGGGCTAT
>JAFVWG010000015.1 GCA_017501805.1 Oscillospiraceae bacterium | reverse complement strand
ATGATGGAATTCGAATACGCCGCCGTTCTGCGCGACCGCATCATCGAGCTGCGCGGAGATGCGACCTGATGAAATGAACAGCAAAAGACAGCCGATCCCAAACGGGATCGGCTGTCTTTTTTTAAACGGATCGTTTTACTTGAACATTGCGACGATCTCTTCCTTCGGACGGAGTCCGAGCGAGGTCTTGACGAGCTCTCCGCCGCGGAAGACGAGGAGCGTCGGAATGCTCGAAATGCCGAAGCGCATCGCAAGCTCGGGCTCTTCGTCCACGTTGACCTTGCAGACCTTGACCTTGCCTGCGTATTCCTTCGCGATCTCCTCGATCGTCGGGGCGAGCATCATGCACGGCCCGCACCACGTTGCCCAAAAATCCACCAAAACGGGGATTTCGGACGCGAGGACTTCCTGCTCAAACATTTCTTTTTTCAGTTGGATTTCTGCCATATGATATCCCTCCCGATTCTGTTTTTCCCGCAGCGGCGGGTTTCATACGCCGCGCTTCTTCTGCTTTGATTGTACCGTTTTGTAAGCGCCGCGTCAAGCGGGGAAGATTTGAAATGCAAAATGCAGAATACATAATGCAAAATTCTGGTGAGCCGCAGGAGGTACGATCAGGGGCTCGTTCCCTACGTGGTGCGGCAACTGTCCTGAGAGATGGATAGGTTGACAATTGCATTATATTTGTTTGTGAAAAAGGGAGAACGGGGATCATTCGGGGAGAAAAAACGCTATGGCTGCGGGTTTCAAAGACACAGAGAGGAAATCGGACTTCTTCCTGCGGCACAGCAGGGGGAAATGCGTCTGCCAAGATACGACGTGTTCTATAAAAAGTTTTCGCAGAGTTTCACACTCAGCGAAACTGCTGAAAGAAAGTTTTAAAAACTACGAGATTCAGTCAAATCCGTGTAAGACATTGACTTGAATATCAAGATTGCAGCAAAGAAACTTAAAAGCCGACTGCGGACAGTTTTTTCATATTATCTCGTTTCAGTTCCAGGGAGGAATGGACATAGCGCTCGAGCGTGATCGTCGTCGTAGCGTGTCCCAGAATTTCGCTGAGCGTTTTGATCTCGAATCCGACCTCCACACACCGCGTCGCAAAGGTGTGCCGCAATGTGTGAAAATGCACCCCTTCCAAGCCGCAGGCCTTGGTAAACTGTGCCAGACGGTATTGCAGTCGTCTGGGTTCCATATAGTTCTGCGTCCCGGTCAGCACATATGCTGTACGATCTTGCGGCATCATCTGCCGACAAAGTTTGGAGACGTGTTCCGTCATAGGAATCACCCGGACGGAACGTTCACTTTTTGGCGTATCGATCAGCACCGTTGTTTTTGCGCCGTCTGTCTTGCCAATGTCTTTGAGCCGCTGCATGGTTTGTGTGATGCGAATCGTACACTCCTCCAGAGAAATGTTTTCCCACCGCAGGGCGCACAGTTCCCCGATGCGGATCCCGGTGTACAATGCCAACAGAACACCGAACCTGCACGGATCAATGTCGGTCAGCAGACAGAGAGACAGCTTATGCTGTTCCTGCCGGGACAGCACCCGCATTTCCTTTCTGGTTTCCTTGGGATATTCGATCTCCACCGAAGAAAATGTGCCCGGAAAACGCTTTTGCGCGTATTTCAGAATAGATCGAAGGATCACAAGAATATCCTTCATACTTTTGGGAGACAGACACTTTGTGTCCGCAAGTGTGCATGCAAATTCATCCACAGCGGAAGAAGTCAGCTCTGTCGGTCGGCATTTGCCCAGAGCCGGCTTGATATGCCGATCAAGTATCGTGCTGTACTTCACGTACGTGGCCGGTTTGTTTGTCTTTCTGCAGGTTTTGAGCCATTCGTCGCAAAACCACGAGAAGATATGATCCGAGATGCTGTGCGAGGTCTTTTCCGCAAGCAGCTCCGCCCTGCATTTCGTGACCTTTTCCTTTGCTTCGCGGTACGTTTTGCCGTAACAGAACCCGTATATGATTTTCCCGGAGAAATCGTAGCCTTTTGCGTACCGCGCCTCCCAGCGTCCGTCCTTTCGTTTAAAGATGTTTTCACCCGTAGCCATATGCGTTTCCTCCTGTTGCTTGTATGATTTGACCGCCTGCGGCGGTATGGATGACT
>JAFVWG010000181.1 GCA_017501805.1 Oscillospiraceae bacterium | reverse complement strand
GCCGTCGATCCAGCGAAGCGCGGGCTTGTCATCATTCAAAATGAACGCGCGATCGCCGAAGCGTTTCAGCCAAAGCTGCGTATGCGTAGATTTTCCCGTTCCGCTCGGCGCAGAAAAGAGATAAGCTTCGCCGTCCAGCACAACACAGGAAGCATGCAGCATCATACCGTTGTGTTCCAGCAGCCTGCTGTAGAATTGCGAGGCAGTTTCCATATGCTCACAATCGTCCGCAGAAAAAGACGGATAGCGACTCTGCGCTGCGTCAAGATCCGTCCGAATGACGATGTCTGCCATCGCTTCGGTGGTCCTGTAGGCTTCACTTTGGCGCAGGGTGCGTCCAAAGGTTTCCATCGCTACGTTCAGGTCCGCTATCCGATACATGTTCATTTCTGTTTATCCTCTGCCTCTTTGGCGTCAGACTTCTGTCCTTGCCTGTCTTCAAGCTTCAGATTCGTCGCTTGATCGGTTTCAGAATTCACTTCACCGAGATGCCTGTTCTCATAATAACCGTTATAGTAGTAATAACGGGATTTGCGGTAGTCAAAGTGAGACGAATAGTGTTTTCCCGTTCCGTTCGCATCATTCAGCAGAATACCACTGACATGACCGGAGACCAATTTGAGTGCGTTGATCGCTTTTCTCAAATCAGCGGTCCTCGTCTTTGCGACACGCGCAACGATGATATAACCGGTACAAATATCCGCAAGCATCGCCGCATCCGAAACAAGGTTAACAGGAGGCGTGTCAATGAAGATATAATCAAATTGCCCACGCAGTTTATCGATCACCTCGTGAAGCTTCTTTGAGGTAAGAAGTTCAGCGGGGTTGGGGGGCGTAAAGCCTGCCGGAAGGACATACAGGTTCTCATATGCGCACGGAAGCGGCTCTACATCGTTCTTCAGTCCTGCCAGGCATTCACTCAGACCACTGCGGGACTGCGCAGTGATCTCGGCGAAATAGCGGTGAATGGAGGAGTTACGCAGGTCCATATCAATCAGCAGAGTCTTCTTTCCGGCTCGGGCAAAGGAAATCGCGACATTGATCGCCGAGATCGTTTTTCCGTCACCGGGCTCCGGGCTGGTCAAGGCAAACACCGGGTGATCTTCCCCGCGCTGCGTAAACATCAGTCTGGTGCGGCAGGTGCTGTAAGCTTCGCGGATCGCAAACGGCGATTTTTCCGAAAGCATTTTCCTGATGTTTTCCGCCAGAAACGGCGAACTGATGTTCAGGCTATTTTTTTTCATGCTTTCCCACATCCTTTCCCTGCAATTCAATTTGCGGGATCGCGCCCAAAACAGGAATTTCAAAATCATTTGCGAGTGTTTCTTCGTCGGTGACGACATCGTTTACAAGAGAATAGAGAATGCAATACGCCAACGCAAGGAGCAGACCGACAAATGTACCGATCACGGTATTGCGTACCACATTCGGGCTGCTCGGATGCTTGGGAAGAGAAGCTCCATCGATGACCTCACTGCCGCCGGAATGAACCACGCGTGAAATCTCATCCGGGTAGAAGTGGAGCAGCCGATCCAAAATAGCCTGCGCTTCTTTGGGATCCGTGCGGGAGAGAGAAACCGTAACAACGAGCTTGTCATCTGTCGCGATAGACAGTGATTTGCGCAGCGATGCGGCAGAAACATCCTCCAGGTGCAGAGAGCGGATCGTCTTATTGAGCAGACTGTCGCTCGTCAAAATTGCAATGTACGGACCGGAGAGCGCTTCCGCAGCATAAAGTTCGGTATAGTTGACTGTCTGGCGATTCGAGTCAGGCAGGTTTACCGCTGCGTTATGCGTGTAGAGCGTCGCAGTAGATGTATACATCGGCGTCATCATAAAAGAGCTGTAAAGCCAAACGACAATGCCGCAAACCAACGCGGTCAAGATAATCCAATGCATATTTCTGACCGCTGTATTGATCAACTTGCGGATATTGATTTCCTGTTCGGACCTATTGAACTTATCTTTCTCCGACATCAAAAAACACCATCCTGTTTACCCGGGACTCCGGGAAATAATAAGCAGATTCACACCTGCATTGGTCTCATCGCAGAGAAACAGCAATTCTACTCGCTATATGTTAACACACTATTTTATTTTTGTCTATACCTCTTCCCCTTATTTTCCGCATATTCCACAGCACAACACGTTTCTCAATAACCGTGAAGCAGAGAAAATAAGAGCTGCCGTAACGGCAGCCCTTATTCATTCTTTGCAGTTACTTCTTTTCAAAAGATCGACAGTCCGTGCACTGATCCATCGTGGGGTCGCATTCGTGCGTTCCCACGGAAATT
>JAFVWG010000180.1 GCA_017501805.1 Oscillospiraceae bacterium | reverse complement strand
TCGACATAATGGAAGATGCGATCAGCGGCAGAGAGTCCACCGTGTCGGTCACATCGCGCAGCGCATAGAGCTTCTTGTCTGCGGGCGTCAGATCGCCCGACTGCCCCACTACGGCAATGCCGATGCGCTCGACCTGTGCAAGGAACTGCTCCGGCGCAAGCGTCGTCCGAAAGCCGGGGATCGATTCAAGCTTATCCACCGTGCCGCCGGTGTGTCCGAGACCGCGCCCGGACATTTTTGCCATCTTGCAGCCGAGCGCCGCCGCAATGGGCGCGACGATAAGCGTTGTCTTGTCGCCCACGCCGCCGGTGGAGTGCTTGTCTGCGGACAGCTCACCGAAACGGCTGAGGTCGACCGTGTCGCCGGAGCGCATCATCGCGTCGGTAAGGATCGCCGTTTCTTCGTCCGTCATACCGCGGAAGAACACCGCCATAGCGAAAGCGGACATCTGATAGTCCGGCACCTCGCCCGCCGTATAGCCGCGGATGAGGAAACGGATCTCCTCCTCCGTCAGAGCCAGTCCTTCCCGCTTTTTGTGGATCAAATCAACAACACGCATCGTGTTCCCCCTTATCGCTGTCCCTTGTCATAGGGGATGCCTTCCGCCTTCGGCGCGCGCGACTTCTTGGACGTGAACGCCAGCACCAGCAGAGAAATGATGTACGGCATCATATTGTAGACCGAGCCGGGAATGTTCAGCGCCGTCAGGAACGGGAAGCCGAAGTAAACGTTCGACAGCGCGCGGAACAGACCGAACAGCAGCGCCGCAAGTCCGATGCGCCACGGCTTCCACTGACCGAAGATCATAACGGCAAGCGCAAGGAAGCCGAAGCCCGCAACGCCGTTCTCGAATTTCCATTCGCTGACGCCCGCGAGGATGTAGCAGATGCCGCCGAGTCCGCCGAGCACGCCGGAGATCAGCACGCCTGCCCAGCGCATTTTGTAGACATTGATGCCGACGGAGTCCGCCGCCTGCGGATGTTCGCCGCAGGCCATCAGCCGCAGGCCGAAACGCGTCCTGTAGAGCACGATCGATGCCGCGATCAGCGCCACGAGCGCGATCAGCATAAACCAGTTCAGCTCAAAGCTGCCGATATGGACCAGGAAAGCCTTCTTTGCCTCGACATACTGCACCGTGGAGGAGACGTCGTCGGGGTTATGCGCCGTATTGAGCGCCTTGACCAGCACCGTTGCCGCCGCAACGCCGAGCATATTCATCGCCGTGCCCACGAGCGTCTGATCCGCACGGAAGCGGATACTCGCGACACCCAGCAGCGCGGAATACGCCATACCGAGCAATCCCGCGCCGAGCAGCACCGCAAGGATCATCACAAACGGCGGCAGGATGCCCGTGCAGTAGCGCATGATGAGCGCACCGCCGAGCGCACCTATGACCATAATGCCCTCAAGACCGAGGTTGATGACGCCGGAGCGTTCGGAGAAGCAGCCCCCGAGCGCGACGAGTGCCAGAACCGAAGAAAAAATCAGTGTGTATTGAATCAGCAGCAGCATTATGCCTCGCCTCCTTTCTCCGGGGTCTCAGCAGCCTTACGCCGCTCGCGTTCTTCGCTGCGCGCAATGCCGGAACGCATCGCGTGTTTGATAAAGAGCACAAAGGCGCAGAGGTAAATAATGAGCGAGGAGATCAGATCGGAGATCTGCGAGGAATACATCGTCTTGTCGACATACGCACCCGCATCCGTGATATGCTGGATGAAATAGGAAGCAAAGATCGTTCCGATGGGATTCAGTCCGCCGAGGAACGCCGCCGCGATGCCGTTAAAGCCCATCGCGGGCACGGAGGAGGCGGTGACCTCCCACTGCATATAGTCCGTCTGATACAGCAGCGACGCGCCGAGCGCGGCGAGTCCGCCGGAGATCATAAGCGTAAGGATGATATTGCGTTTTTCCGCCATACCCGCGTACTTCGCGGCGTGCTTGTTGTTGCCGGTCGCGCGCAGCTCATAGCCGAAGCGGGTCTTGTTCAGCACAACGAGCAGAACCACCGCCAGCAGGATCGAAAGCGGTACGGCGACCGTGACATAGGGGTTGTTTCCAAAGAGCTTGCCGAGTCCCAGCGACGGCAGGATCGCCTGCGGCGCTTCTGCCTTGAGGTGCATCGTATAGGGGCTCGTCGGCTCCTTCACCGATGCGAGGATCATATTGGTCGTGTACAGACCGATCCAGTTGAGCATAATGCCGCTGATGACCTCGTTGACGTTGGCATAGGCCTTCAGGAAGCCGACGATCGAGCCGTAGACAGCGCCGACAGCGACGGCAAAGAGCATACAGGGAAGCCAGCTCCAGCCCCAGCCGAGCGACGCATACAGGCAGGCGCACGCGCCCGCGACGTACTGACCGGCAGCGCCGATGTTGAACAGACCGACCTTGTACGAGAACAGGATGCTCAGCGCACACATCAGCAGGGGCGCTGTTTTCGCCAATGTATTTGCAAAGCCCTTCACGCGGAGATTTGCCCGCGAGGTGTTGAGGAAGTTGCGGATGACCGCCAGAATCGCCTGTGACGCACCGTTGGGATTGATGAGAAGCAGTACGACATAGCCGATCAGAAGGCCCAGTACAATGCAGACAAGCGACGCGATCAGCGACTGCACCGCATCATTTTTCAGCACTTTTCTCATGCGCTCACCTCATCTCTTTTCGCGCCTGCCATATACAGGCCGAGTTCTTCCTGTGTGGTCTTCTTCGGGTCGAGTTCACCGATGATCTCGCCCTCAAACATCACGAGGATGCGGTCCGATACGTCCATGACCTCGTCCAGCTCCAGCGAGACCAGAAGCACAGCCATTCCCGCATCGCGGCATTCGATCAGCCGCTTGTGCACGCCCTCGATCGCGCCGACGTCCAGACCGCGCGTGGGCTGCACGGCGATCAGCAGCTCGGGATCGCGGTCGATCTCACGGGCGATGATGGCCTTCTGCTGGTTGCCGCCGGACATACTGCGCGCCGGCGTGACCGCCCCCTGACCGGAACGGATATCATTCTCCCCGATCAGCCTGTCCGCATAAGCGCGGATGTTTTTGCGGCGCAGGAATCCTGCTTTATCCGTGAATTCCGGCTCAAAATACCGCTGCAGCACAAGGTTGTCCTCGAGCGTGTAGTCCAGCACCAGTCCGTGCTTGTGACGGTCCTCGGGAATATGCGCGATGCCGTCCAGACTGCGTTTGCGGATCGACTCGCGGGAGATCTCCTTCCCCTTCAGGCGGATCGAGCCCGATACGATCGGCTCCAGTCCCGTCAGTCCGTAAATGAATTCCGACTGTCCGTTCCCGTCAATGCCCGCGATGCAGACGATCTCGCCCGCGCGGACCTTCAGAGAAACATTGCTCACCGCGTTTTTCTTGTGGATCTTCGACGCCACGGACATCCGTTCGATCTCCAGCACCGTCTCGCCGGCCTTCGCGGGAGACTTTTCCACGTGGAAGCTGACGTTTCTGCCGACCATCATTGCCGACAGCTCTTCCATCGTCGTATTCGCTGTCTCGACCGTGCCGATGTATTTTCCCTTGCGGAGCACCGTCACGCGGTCGGAGACCTGCATGATCTCCGCAAGCTTATGGGAGATGAACAGAATGCTCTTTCCCTCCGCCGCGAGGTTTTTCATGATCTGCATCAGCTCTGTGATCTCCTGCGGCGTCAGCACAGCGGTCGGCTCGTCGAAGATCAGGATCTCGTTGTCACGGTAGAGCATCTTCAGGATCTCCGTGCGCTGCTGCATACCGACGGTGATGTCCTCGATGAGAGCGTCGGGGTCGACGCGCAGACCGTAGCGCTCGGAGAGCGCCAGTACCTTCTCGCGCGCCTGCGCCTTCTGCAGGAAGCCGTTTTTCGTCGGCTCCACGCCAAGGATGATGTTGTCGAGCACGGTGAAGCATTCCACCAGCTTAAAGTGCTGATGCACCATGCCGATGCCGAGCGCGTTCGCATCGTTCGGATCCTTGATCTGCACCTCGGCGCCGTCCTTGCGGATCGTCCCCTCTTCCGCCTGATACAGACCGAAGAGGACGCTCATCAGCGTGGATTTTCCCGCGCCGTTCTCGCCGAGCAGCGCGTGGATCTCTCCCTTGCGAAGCTGCAGCGTAATGTTGTCGTTTGCAACGATTCCGGGGAAACGCTTGGTGATATTCAGCATTTCGATCGCGTAGTTCTGCTCCAAGATCGTTCACGCTCCTTCTCCCTGTTTTCCGCAAAAGTTTGCAGAAATTATGAATTCAATTTTATTATACAGGAATTTGCAGAAAAAGGGAATTGCTTTTTGCCCGATTTGCAACAAAAAAAGCGGCTTCCTTGCGGAAGCCGCTTGGGGATTTATTTTATTTCAGGTTGCCCATGTCGTTGACGGTGACGACCGTTGCGCAATCGGCAGCAGCGATGGTGATGTCGTTGTTGACCTTCACATCGCCCGCGAACATCGCGGCAACGAGCGCAGCGTAGTCTTCGGCGGTGAAGCCTTCAGCGAACTGGGTGGTCGCCGGGATCTGAACGAAGTTCTCTTCCGGATTTTCGGAGACGAGGCCGAGGGTCTCGATCTTGCCGCCTTCGAACTCGCCGGCCTTGACCTTTGCGAGCATGGTGTTGACGGTGGCGCCCAGGCCCTTCATCGCGGAAGTGACCGTCATGCCTTCGCCGTAGGTGCCGTCGATGATCGCAGCCTGGTCAACGTCAACACCGATGACCTTGCCGCCGACCTTCGCAGCAGCTTCCGCAGCGGAGGTGAAGATGCCGCCGCCGCAGGCGAAGACAACTTCGGTGCCGTCCTGATACCAGGTGTCCATCGCAGCGGTGATGTCCGCATCGCCGTAGAACTGGTTGCCGTAGGCGTAGTTGATGGAGATATCCTGTGCGCCGAGCTCGACCGCAGCAGCGTCAACGCCCTGCACGAAGCCGTAGCCGTAGCGGACAACAGCGGGAACCGCCATACCGCCCAGGAAGCCGAGCTTCTTGTAGCCGAGCTTCGCAGCAGCGTAGCCTGCCATGTAGCCGCAGAGCTCTTCCTGATAGACAGCGCAGTAGAGGTTTGCGGGAACGGTGAAGTCTTCGCCGAGGTCGCCGGCGCCGACGTCAAGACCGATGAAGGTCACGTCGGGGTAGGTGCCGACAGTTTCTTTGATTGCATTGGCAAATGCGTAGCCGGGCATCACGATGACGTTGAAGCCGCCGTCGATCGCGGTCTCGATCATAGCAACGCGGTCCGCGTCGGAGTCGGAGACGGGCTTGAAGTAGTTGAACTCAAGGCCGTTCGCTTCGCAGTAGCTCTTGCAGGCTTCATAGGTGGTCTGGTTAAAGGACTGGTCGGTGATGTCGCCGTAGTCGGTGACCATCGCGACCTTCAGCGTCGCCGCGTCGGCAGCGGGCTGGTCGGTCGGCTGTGCCGTGCCGCAGGCAGCAAGGCCCAGTACGAGAACGAGTGCAAGGATCATCGCAAGAATCTTTTTCATAGTCGTTTCCTCCTATCGTTTTGGGTTTTCCCCAATTCCATTATTGCGCTTTTGGAAAGACTTGTCAACGGAAGAAATTTTTTCCGTCATTTCAACCAAATCATTCCCCTTCGTTTTGCATACATTCCCCTGCCGTGAATGCGTAGGGGATCAGGTCCGCAAGGGTAACTGCTTTGTATTTTCCGCCGCCCTCGCCCAGATAGATCGGAAAATCCTTTCCGCAGAACTCCAGAAGCACCTGGCGGCAGACGCCGCAGGGCGGGAAGAGTCCGGTGATCTCGCCCTCTTTTCCGCCAACGACGGCAAGCGCGCGGAATTCCCGAACGCCCTCGCTCACCGCTTTGAAGATCGCGGTGCGCTCCGCGCAGCAGGTCGGAGAGAAGGAAGCGTTTTCAATGTTGCAGCCGGTGTAGACCTCACCGTTCGCGGCCTCCAGCGCCGCGCCGACGAAGTAGCCGGAGTAGGGTGCGTAGGCGCGCTGCATCGCTTCCTCCGCACACCGCAGCAGTTCTTCCGGTCTCATACGTTTTCCCCCTTTGCAATGCGTCCGAAAAAGCTCTCGCCCGGACAGTCGTAAGGAACGCCCAGCGCCTCGGCAACCGTCGCGGCGACGTCCGCAAAGCCTGTGCGCGTGCCGAGATTTTCCGGCTTTACATCGCCCAGCACCAGCAGCGGCACATCCTCGCGCGTGTGGTCGGTAGAGCGATCCGACGGATCGCAGCCGTGGTCGGCGGTGATCAGCACCAGATCGTCGGGACGAAGCTTTTCCGTGAAGGACGGCAGCCAGCTGTCAAATTCCCGCAGAGCGCGCGCGTAGCCGTCGGGATCCTGCCGATGTCCGTAGAGCATATCGAAATCCACGAGATTCACAAAGCAAAGCCCCGTAAAATCCCGCTCCGCGAGGCGCAGCGTCTCTTCAAGCCCGTGTGTGTTGCCGTGGGTACGGACGGTCTCCGTCACACCGCGTCCGGCAAAAATATCATAGATCTTTCCGACGCCGATCACGTCCTTCCCCGCCGCGCTGATCGCGTCGAGCATCGTCTCGGCGGGCGGCTCAAGGGAGAAGTCGTGACGGTTCGTCGTGCGGGAAAAGGGCCATTCACCCTCAAACGGTCGGGCGATGATCCTGCCCACGCCGTGCTTTCCCGTCATAATGTTTCTGGCCATGCGGCAGTAATCGTAAAGCTGCTCCGGCGGAACGAGCGCCTCGTGCGCCGCGATCTGAAAGACCGAATCCGCCGAGGTGTAGACGATCAGATCGCCCGTTTCCAGATGCTCTTTTCCGTAGTCGCGGATAACGTCCGTTCCGGAGTAGGGCTTGTTGCAGAGCACGCCGCGCCCCGTCGCTTCACGGAAGGGAGCAAGCACCTCTTCGGGGAAGCCGTCCGGGTAGGTCGGAAGCGGCGCGGGCGAAACAACGCCTGCCAGCTCCCAGTGACCGATGGTCGTGTCCTTTCCGAGAGAGCGCTCCCGCAGACGGGCAACCGCCGCGGTCGGCGCGGCTGCTTTCGGCAGATAGTCGATCCCGTCGATGTTGCCCAGTCCCATTTCGATCATATTCGGCAGTGAGAACTCCGCAGATCTGCTGCAGGAGCGCAGGGTGTCCGCCCCGACGTCTCCGAAGTGCTCGGCATCCGGGCTCCAGCCGCAGCCGCAGGAGTCCAGAATGATCAGAAACACCCGCTTCATAGCGGCTTATTCTCCATCTGCACAGCCGTCTCGAGCGCAAGCTCCATCATCTGCGTAAAGGAGCTCTGCCGCTCCTCCGCGCTCGTGGCTTCCCCGGTCAGAATGTGGTCGGAGATCGTGCAGATCGCAAGCGCGCGCTTGCCGTATCTTGCAGCATTCATATAGAGCGCGGCGGCTTCCATCTCCACGGCCAGCACGCCCATCTTGCCCCAGCCGTAGGTCGCGTCCAGCTTCTCCGGCACGCCGTCGTGGTCGCCGTAGAAGGCATCGGAGGATATGACGTTTCCAACGTGGTACGGCAGCTTCATCTGCTCCGCGAGCGCCGCCGCCGTGCTGAGCAGCGTGTAGTCCGCGATCGGCGCAAACGTGCCGGGCAGATGGAACTGGCTCGCCCATCTCGAATCGGTGCAGGCGCCCTGCGCAAGCACCACGTCGCGCACGCGCACGTGCTCCTGATACGCACCGGCGGAGCCGACGCGCAGGATGTTTTCCACATCGTATCCGTTGTACAGCTCGTGGGAGTAGATGCCGATGGAGGGCATTCCCATACCGGACGCCATCACGGACACTTTGACGCCCTTGTAGGTGCCGGTGTAGCCCTGTACCCCGCGCACATTGTTCACAAGCTTCGGATTTTCCAAAAAGGTCTCCGCAATGAATTTCGCGCGCAGCGGATCACCGGGCATCAGCACGGTCTTTCCGAAATCGCCGCGATTGGCGGAATTGTGAGGCGTTGCCATCAATATCCCTCCGTTTCCGTTTCCGTCTGTTTCACGATTTTGACCACGCGGCTCGTTCCGAGGCGCGATGCACCGAGCTCCAGGAACTTCTGCGCATCCTCCATCGAGGAAATGCCGCCCGCGGCCTTGATCTTCACGTGCTTTGCCACGTGCTTGGCAAACAGCTCGATGTCGGCAAAAGTCGCGCCGCCCGTGGAGAAGCCCGTGGAAGTCTTGATGTAATCCGCACCGGACTCGCTCACGATCCGGCACAGCTCGATCTTCTCTTCATCCGTAAGCAGGCAGGTCTCGATGATGACCTTGAGGATCCTGCCCGCGCAGGCCGCACGGATCGCACGGATCTCGGAGAGCAGCTCGTCCCACTTTTGGTCCTTGACCCAGCCGACGTTGATGACCATATCGATCTCATCCGCGCCGTTGTTGACGGCGTCCTCGGTCTCAAAGACCTTCGCGGCTGTCGTGGCGTAGCCGTTGGGGAATCCGATCACCGTGCAGACCGCCATACGGTCGCCGAGATACTGCTTCGCCTGTTTCACATAGGAGGCGGGGATGCAGACGGAGGCCGTTCCGTACTGCACCGCATCGTCGCACAGCGCACGGATCTGCTCCCAGGTCGCATTCTGCGCAAGCAGCGTGTGATCCACCGCCCCAAGGATTTTTTTCACGTCCATAGTTACCTGACCTTTCTGTGTTCGCGGATGTGCGTTTTCCAGCATTTGTGACACATCGCGATATAGCTGTCGTTTCCGCCGAGGAACACCTGCTGTCCCTGTGTTATGATGTACCCCTCCGCATCGATGCGCGCGTTGACGGTCGCCTTCGCGCCGCAGGAGCAGATGGTCTTGATCTCCGTGATAGAGTCCGCCACCTCCAGAAGCCTCAGGCTGCCGGGGAAGAGCTTCGTCAGAAAATCCGTCCGCAGTCCGAAGCAGAGCACCGGCACATTTTCTTCATCCACGATCGCGCGGAGCTGATCGATCTGCTCCGCCGTGAAGAACTGGCTCTCGTCCGCAATGATGGCGTCCGCGCCGCCGCAGGAACGGAAGAGGTCGCGGATGTCCCGC
>JAFVWG010000179.1 GCA_017501805.1 Oscillospiraceae bacterium | reverse complement strand
TCAGCTCCCGTGAAGCCGGCTCCGTCGGCGGCCAGATGGTCAAGAAGATGATCGAGGCCTACGAGCGTTCCATGAAGTAATTCTTCTCATAACGAGAAGCGAGGCATACCCGATTTACCGTTCGGGTATGCCTCGATTTTTCGCAGGTCCTTTCTCCCCTGCCGGGATGAAAAAAGGGGCGTCTTACGACGCCCCAAAGCTTATCGCTCGTATTCAAATTCAAAGTCGTAGATGCTCACGGTGTCGCCGTCCTGAATGCCCATAGACTCCAGGCGATCGTACAGTCCGCTCTTGCGGAGCTGACGGTCGAAATACGCGCGGGACTCGTACTCCTCGAAATTGATGTCGCAGACGAGCCGCTCGAGCCACTTTCCTTCGATCAGCCACAGATCGCCCTCGCGGCGGACCTGCAGTTCCTTCTCGTCGCCTGCCTCCGCAAGCGGCTTGACATAGTCCGGATCGTAGACCGTGATGGGCGGAAGCTGCGCGAGCTTTCCCGCGATCGCCTTCATCAGATCGCGCGTACCGGCAGTCGTGGCGGCGGAGATCTCAAAGAATTCACAGCCGCGCTCCGCAGCAGCCGCACGCAGCCGCTCGAGATTATCGCTGTCCGGCGGGAGCAGATCGGTCTTGTTCGCCGCCACCAGCATCGGACGCTCGGCGAGGTCCGCGCTGTAATTCTTCAGCTCGTCCATGATTTTTTCAAAGTCTTCCACGGGATCGCGATCCTCGCTGCCGGAGACGTCCACAAGATGCACCAGCAGTCTGCAGCGGTCGATATGCCGCAGGAAATCATGACCCAGACCCGCGCCTTCCGCCGCACCCTCGATGATGCCGGGGATATCCGCCATAACGAAGGAAACGCCCTCGTCGACATAGATGACGCCGAGGTTGGGGAAGAGCGTGGTGAAATGATAGTTTGCGATTTTGGGATGCGCGTTCGATGTGACGGACAGCAGCGTGGACTTGCCCACGTTCGGGAAGCCGACCAGTCCCACATCGGCGAGCAGCTTGAGCTCCAGCACCACATCGTGGCTCTCGCCGGGCAGACCGCTCTTGGCAAAGCGCGGCACCTGCCGCGTGGGCGTGGC
Source organism: Oscillospiraceae bacterium (assembly GCA_017501805.1). Taxonomy (GTDB): domain Bacteria; phylum Bacillota; class Clostridia; order Oscillospirales; family Oscillospiraceae; genus RGIG3566. Next base: position 3,541 of record JAFVWG010000179.1, on the reverse strand, counting down.
GAAATGCTTGTTGCCCCAGCCGCCGCGACCGCCCTTGCAGAGGACGAACTCCTCATTATCGTGCATATCGCGGATGACCTGTCCCGTCTCGGCGTCGCGCACGACCGTGCCGCGCGGAACGCGGATGACAAGGTTTTCGCCGCTCTTGCCGCGGCAATGCGCACCGCGTCCGTCCTCGCCGTTCGGCGCGACGTACTTGCGCTTGTAACGGAAGTCCATCAGCGTGGAGAGATGATCGTCCACGCGAAGGATCACGCTTCCGCCATTGCCGCCGTCGCCGCCGTCGGGACCGCCCGCGGCGACATATTTTTCTCTGTGAAAGGCGACCGCGCCGTTGCCGCCGCTGCCTGCCTGTACGAAAATTCGAACTTTATCGACGAACACTCCGCCGCCCTCCTCTCATAAAAAAATCCGGAACATAGAGAGTATGTTCCGGATCTTACGTCGCAGATTACTGTGCGTAAACAGAGCACATTTTGCGATCCTTGCCCATCCGCTCGAAACGGACGACGCCATCGATCTTGGCAAACAGGGTATCGTCGCTGCCGATACCGACGTTGTTGCCGGGATGGATGTGCGTGCCTCTCTGGCGAACGAGGATGTTGCCCGCGAGGACGAACTGACCGTCAGCGCGCTTCACACCCAGTCGCTTGGACTCGGAGTCACGGCCGTTCTTCGTAGAGCCGCCGCCCTTTTTATGTGCAAAGAACTGAAAACTGATCTTCAGCATGGGTTACACCTCCAACACTTCGATATGATCCGGGTACTCATCCCGCAGATCGCAAAGCGTGAGCATCATTCCCGTCAGAACACTCTGAACAGACTGCTCATCCTCGCAGGTCGCGGGGAGTTTGAGGGTGATCCGGGCACTGTCTTCCTGTGTCCGGACCTTTGCCGGCACGCCCAACACATCACGGATGGTCGTCTCGGCAAATTTGACCGCAGTCGTCACGGCTGCGCAGACAATATCGCTGCCCGCTTCCGCATATCCGCTGTGGCCCTCGCAGCAGAATCCTGTGATCCTGCCGTTTTCGTTTGTGAATTCAACTCTGGTCATAGCACCGACACTCTTACACGGAGATCTTTTCGATCTGCACCTTGGTGTACGGCTGTCTGTGACCCTGTGCGCTCTTGGAGTCCTTCTTCGGACGGTACTTGAACACAAGGATCTTCTTGCCCTTGCCGTTCTTCAGCACCTTACCGGTGACCGTAGCGCCTTCCACGACGGGAGCACCGAACTTGGAGTCGGCTCCGTCCACGATGGCGAGCACCTGGTCGAAGGTCACGGTCTGATCCGCTTCCGCGTTCAGCTTTTCGATATAGAGCACATCGCCTTCCTTGACGTTGTACTGCTTACCGCCCGTAATGATCACTGCCTGCATAACTTGCACCTACCTTTATTGTAGACTCGCTCTGAAGGCGCGTCCCGCAAAAGAACGCTTTGAGCCTTTTTGATGCGGCTTGTCAATTATAGCAGAGCTGTCAAGCCTTGTCAAATGTTATTTTGCTAAATTCTCTTAATATTTTTACTGATCTCGCACAGGCAGTCCGCCGCCTCCATCGTGCAGTCGTCCTCCGCAAAGAGATCCGCAAGCGAGATCATACCGACGAGCTTCCCGCCCTGCACGACCGGCAGTCTGCGGATCTGCTCGCGCTGCATCAGATGTACCGCGCGGAGCACGTCGTCCTCGGGCTTCACGGTGGCAACACGGCAGGTCATGATCTGCCCCACGGGAAGACGGCTCGCATCCCGCTCCGCCGCCACACATCGCACGACGAGGTCGCGGTCGGTCACGATCCCCTGCACCCGCCCCGAGGCAAGCACCGGAAGGCACCCCACATTATACCGCGCCATAAGCCGCGCGCAGTAGGCCGCGCTCTCACCCGCGCCCACGCTGACCGCCGCGTCCGTCATACAGTCCCGAACCTTCATAGAACCGTCCTCCTCCGAAAAATCGCCCCGACGGGACCCGTCGGGGCGGCTCTTACAGACAGTATGGACGTTTTTTCCTGTATCTAAACAAAAAACGGGCGAATCACGATATCCTTGCGCCGCACCTTGCTCCAGTCGAAAACCGAAGTCAGTTCCTCCGCCGTTGCGGGCGTGTACGCGGGCAGGATCCCCGCTGCCCACGCGAGTCTGCCGAGCAGTTCGGGCGCGGTGAAGCGTTCGCGCAGAGCGCCGAGGTCAAGATCGCCGTCGCGTTTGGAGAGCCTGCGTCCGCTCTCGTCGATCAGAAGCGGCACGTGATTGTAGTGCGGTCTCCCCCACGAAAACAGCTCCTGCAGATAGATCTGTCCGGGCGTAGAGGGCAGGATATCCCTGCCGCGCGTGACCTCCGTCACGCCGCCCGCCGCATCGTCGCAGGTCGCGGCAAGCTGATAGGCATAGACGCCGTCCGCTCGGCGGATGATAAAATCTCCGCAGTCGCGCGCAAGGTTCTCCGTATATTCTCCCTGCAGTCCATCCGACAGAGATATCTCTCTGTCAGGGACGATCAGCCTCTGCGCGGGCTTCTTTGCCCCCGCAGGCGCTTCCTGCAGACTGCGGCAGGTACCGGGATAGACGATCCTGCCGTCCGACGCGTGCGGCGCGGAAGCCGCGTGAAGGCTCGCTCTGCTGCAGTAGCAGGGATAAACAAGACCGCGTTCCCGCAAATCCTCAAAGCAGGCGGCATACGCCTCCGTGCGTGTGGACTGCAGTGCCTGTTCCCTGTCCCAGTGCAGTCCGAGCCAGTCCAGATCGCGCTTGACCGCGTCGGCATATTCCGTCCTGCAGCGGTCGGGATCCAGGTCTTCGATGCGCAGCAAGAGCGTCCCGCCCCGACTGCGGATGCTGAGATACGCAAGCAGCGCAGAAAAAACATTTCCCGTGTGCATCCGTCCGCTGGGACTGGGCGCAAAGCGTCCGATGGGCTTCATACGATTACCCTCTCACCTTCAGCATATCCGCCGTGATCTCCGTCTGATAGGGATTGGCACATTCGTTCAGCAGCTGCGCCGCTTCCTCGGCGTTCACAAGATAATAGGAAACTCCGGAGCGCATACGCGGTACGCCGGGCAGCGTCTGCATTTGGATCTGTTCGCGGTCGCAGGAAAGCAGCGTCCGTGCGATCCACATCAGGTTGCCGGAAGTGAGGTCGGTCGTCGTGCTCGCGGCGAATTTGCTCACAAGCAGCGGTGCTTTGGGCAGATTCCAGATATTCAGGTGCTGCTCCGCCGCAGCCTTGAGAAAGTCCCGCTGAACCTCCACGCGGCGAAGATCCGCCTGCGCGTAGCCGGAGCGGTAGCGCACAAGCCCCATCGACTCCTTGCCGTTCAGGCGCTGCATTCCCGCCTTCAGGTCGATATGCAGATCCTGCGTGGGATCGTTGTAATACATATCCTGCGGCACTTCGAATTTGATGCCGCCGAGGATATCGATCATATCCACAAAGCCGTCAAGGTCGATCAGCGCATAGCCGTCCGGGCGGTAGCCGATGAGGTCGGTCACCTGCAGCAGCAGTTCCTGCATCCCTTCTTCCCCGCCGCCGCCCGCGCC
>JAFVWG010000178.1 GCA_017501805.1 Oscillospiraceae bacterium | reverse complement strand
GTCGTTTCTGCCTGTTTTTGCAAGGACTGTTTGCAAAAAATGTTCGAAATATAAATAAGAAAATTAGGATTTGTGAATCTATTTGCCGGCTCTTGCGCAAGCGGAGAAAGACTGTTACAATGAAACCGGCAGTAATTCTGTGCGGAGGGCACTATGCGAAATATTGATGCAAGATTTATTGGCGATCTGCTCAACGGCGAATTGGCATACTTTCTGAACCGAGTGAAGGAAAACCGCGACGGGCTGAGCCTTGAAATACGGGACGGGTATGTAAACATCTACTACAAAGGCGGAAATTTGCTGAAGATCACGCAGAAGCGGAATGGATATTCGTTCTTCTTTGATGCTAAGTACTGCAAGCACGAGAATGGTGAGAACTTTGAACTGCTGAACGGGTTACCAACCGATGACGCGGAATGCTATAAAACGCATTTTAAGCAGATGCAGCAGGAGATGGACGATTGGTTTGCGGAGCATCCCAAAGCGGAACGGGATTATCAGCACCGATTGCTTGTGAACAATCCGCAGATCGTGGACATCGAGTACCAAATCGGCAGGACGATGCGGCTGGATATGCTGATGTTTTCCGGGGGGCGGCTGCTGATTACCGAGAACAAATACGGAACAGGCGCCATCGGCGGAAAAGCCGGTCTTGCGGAGCATTACGAGGATATCTGCAGGGTGCTTCGGGAGCAGAAACTGCTTGACGAACTGACCGAATCCGTTTGCTCTATCTCCCACGCGAAACACGCATTGGGGCTGACGGACACCGTGATCGGTCGCGAGGATATCAAGTGTGTTGAGATTTTATTCCTGTTGGCGAATTACAACCCGGACAGTCAAAGTCTGTACAAGGAAATGGAGAAAATGGACGGCTCTGTTCCGGCGAATATTCTGATGCTGTCCGGCGATGAGATAAAATTGGATCTTACGCGAGCGGAAGGCTTGCTTCTGCGGGCTTGACGGATGACACATCGGTGAAAAATGGAGAAGAAATGAAGATTACGATTCACAGAGGACAGAATCAAATCGGCGGAAATATCGTGGAGATTGCCACCGAACAGACGAAAATCATTCTGGATGTAGGTCTGGAGCTGGATGAGGAAAAGAACAAAACGCTTCCGAATGTTCCCGGTTTGTTTGACGAGCGCGGCTACGACGCGGTGTTTGTTTCCCATTACCACGGCGACCATTTGGGTCTTGCCTATCGGATCCACAGGGATATTCCGCTGTATATGGGGGAGAAAAGCGCAAGGATCGTGCAGGCTTCGGATGCGTACAAAGGCGTGGAGACCGTAAATCCCATCGGTTTTTTGGAGCATAAGAAACCCATTGCCGTCGGCGATATCACCGTGACGCCGTATCTGTGCGACCATTCCGCTTTTGACAGCTATATGCTGCTGTGCGAGGCGGATGGCGAACGCATCCTTTACACCGGCGATTTCAGAGGCAACTGCAGAAAGCCTTACGATTGGCTGCTTTCGCAACTGCCCCAAAAGGTGGATAAGCTGATCTGCGAGGGAACGACCCTTTCCCGAGACGGCTATGTTGCGGTTTCCGAACAGGAACTGGAGGAAGAGGCTGTGCGCCTGTTTCGTCAGCACAAGGGACCTGTGTTTGTTCTGCAATCCTCGATGAACATTGACCGAATCGTGACGATGTACCGCGCCGCAAAGAGAAGCGGACGGATGTTCCTGGAAGAGCTGTATATGGCGGATATCACATCTGCCATCGGCGGCAGTATCCCCAACCCACGCTTTGACGATGTGTATGCATTCATCACATCGTCGACCCGATATGAGGGGCTGAAAAAATATGCCCATCGGATCGGAAAAGAAGGAATCGCAAAAACGCCGTTTGTGATGTGCGTTCGTACATCGATGCGCAGATATTTGCAGAACTTGGCTTCGACAATGGATTTTCGGGACGGCTTGCTGATCTACTCCTTCTGGAGCGGCTACAAAGAAACGGAGAATATGCAGGAATTCCTGACCGCTTGCACGGAACTGGGGCTGGAGACTGTGACGCTACACACGAGCGGCCATGCCGATTATGCGGCGATCAAACGATTGGTGGAAACGGTCAATCCCACCGAAGTGATCCCGATC
>JAFVWG010000177.1 GCA_017501805.1 Oscillospiraceae bacterium | reverse complement strand
TCCCAGATGAATTCCGCCATTTCCTCCGCTTCCTTTTGGGGCGTATAGCCATCGGCAACCACCAAAAGCGAGCAGGAAGAGCACGGGCAGTCGGCAGCGGAGAAGCCGAAGAAGAACGTAGCGTCCAGCAAATTCTTCTCCTGCACATATTGGGCAACATATTCCATAATTTCCTTGCCCGGACCACTCACAGTCCGTCCCGTTGTTGCCGGGATCAGGAGCGGAAACTGCTTCAGATACATCTGAGGACGGATCTCTCCCCTGAGCTGACGGATGAGGCATTTTGCGGCTCTGTATCCAGCCGCTTCGCAGTCGATATGCGGAACGGTCTTGATGCCGTACAGGCCGTCGGAGAGCGAGACCATATCGTGACTCATATTCGCGTGCGCGTCCAGCGACGACACCATCGGCGTATCACCGATGACCTCGCGCATTCTGTTGAAGCTGTAGCGCTCCAGATCGAGATCGACCTCCGAGCAGCCCGCTCCGTGCACGGCAAAAAACACACCGTCAAATTCTCCGATGTGCTTTTTCACATTCTCGGTTATGTGATCCATCACATAATCGGCGCACTCCTTTGCCATGATCGGTCCCGCGCCGAAGTTACCGCTACGCGTCGCCAGATCGATCGGAAGCGGTTCCGCACCTTCTTCTTCGATTGCCCGCAGCGCGCCGCCCAGATAAGTCGACGTCCCCTTGAACTGGCTGATGACGTCTTCTCCTCTGACCCAGCCGTTGGGAACAAGCGTCTCAAACGTGGTTTTCCCAACGGCAAAGCTGTTGGTTTCATTTCCGAATTGTGTCAAAAGTATTTTCATTGCAGTATCCTCCCCCGGAACGCAGAATCATCGTTTGCTCTTATGCAGCGGGTAAGCCTTGGACGGGAAGAAAAAGAAATTCAGGAAGCTGACTTTCTTTGCGATCACCGCCGCCGCGACCGGGCACGCCAACCCGAAGACCGTTCCCAAAAGAACGTGCAGCCACCAAAGCTCCACGCCGATCCGAAGCAGGACGATCCGGACTCCGGCGGTGAAAATGGTGTGCAGCAGATAGATCTGGAACGAATATCTGCTCACAAAATCAAGCAGCCGCGCAGCGGGTCTGCAGTTTTGGAGTATCGAGATCAGCAGAATACTCGCACAGATGCCGAGCAGGAGCATCGCTTCCTTTACGCCCGCCATCCCGATCCTGTTCAGCGCAACGAAAACACCGCCGATCGCGATATGCAGCGCCACCACGAGGACCTTTATCCAAGTCGGGCATTTTGCGATGCGCTTGATATCCGCAAACGTACCGACTCCGAACGCGAGCGCCGAATAGAAAACCACATCCAAACCGCCGAGCGGGATGCCGCAAAGCGGCGCCAGATAGCCCACGAGAGCCGTGAGCAGCGTGATCTGCCAATTCTTCAGAACACCCGAAAGCAAAGTCCAGATACAGAACAGGAAGAACAGTGCGTACAAAAACCAGTATTGCGCGATGGGCGCTTTCCAGATGTTCAGAAGGTCCGACATCGCAAAGCCGGTATTCGCACCTCCCACAAGACTGTTGATCGCCACATAAAGCGCCGAGAAAGCTATGTAAGGAACACCGAGATTATAAAGCTTGTGAAGAATAAAGCTGCCCTTGCTTTTCTTTCCTCTCCACTCCCCGGTGATCTGATAGACAACACCGCTCAAAAACAGAAACAGCGCGACGTGGAAGGACCATATGAACTTTTCCAGCCCCCAAATGAACTCGGGAACTTCTATGCCCGCAAGCCGTATGCCCATGATCACGTGGCCGAACAGGACCAGAAAACAGGCATAGCCCTTCAGGCGGTCAACCGTCACATTTCTTTCCATAGCGTACCTTCCCGGGAATTATTTTACTTCTTCCCCGCTTCTGCAGGAGGACGACACGATATACTTCGGTCTCCCCTTGATCTCATCATAAATCCGCGCAACATAATATCCGATAATGCCGAGGCTGATCATCATAATGCTGCCGATGAAGATCAGAATGATGATCACGGTCGTCATACCTTCAAGGGCGATGCCGCGGATCTTATCCACAAGCGCCCAAACGCTGAAGATCGCGGTGATGATCAGCATCATAACACCCAGCACGGTCACGATCTGCATCGGCGCCGTGGAGTAGGCGGAAATGTTGGAGACGGCATACTTCAGAAGTCCGCCTGCGGACCATTTGGTTTCACCCTCCATGCGCTCCCTGACCTCAAATTCAACCGTGGTCTTACGGAATCCGACCCAGAACGAGATCGCTCTGAAGAAGCCCTTTCGTTCCGGGATCCTGTTGAGGATGTCCACAACCTTGCGGTCGAGCAGCTTGAAGTCCGAGGCGTTTGACATATCGAACCCGACCAGTGCGCTGATAATGGAATAAAACTGCTTTGCCGCGAAACCGTAGAGCCTGCTTTCCTTGCCTCTTGCTGCCTTGATGCCCTCAACGATCTCGTAGCCTTCCTCCCAGCGGCGGTACATTTCGACGATTTTCTCGGGAGGATGCTGCAGATCGCAGTCGATGACCACGACCGCATCCCCCTGTGCGCTTGCAAGACCTGCCGAAATGGCGGCTTCTTTTCCGAAGTTTCTCGAAAAATGCAGCCCGTGGATATTCTTTTCTTTCTCCGCAAGCGCCTTGATCGTTTCATAGGTCCTGTCCGTCGAGCCGTCATCAACGAAAATGATCTCGTTGACGATCCCGGCGTTCTGCAGGATCTCCGATATCGTATAGTAGGCTCTTTCTACGGATAATTCCTCATTGTATGCGGGAATAATTACGGACAGCATTCAAACCCCTCCCGAATCCTTGTGAAACACTTTTTCAAGCTGCGCCACAGGCATCGGCTTGTAATAATAAAATCCCTGAAGAAGGTCGCAGCCGGCTCTGACCGCCGCATCTTCCTGTTCCTTCGTTTCGATCCCCTCGCACAGGGTCTTGAAGCCGATCGCCGATGCGGTGCGGATAATATTTTCCAGAATGATATACCCCGTTTCCGTGACCGCGTTCTGTGTGATGGATTTGTCGATCTTCACAATGGAAACATCCAGACTCTGCAGGTCGCCAAACGCGGTATAGCCGCTTCCGAAGTCATCCAGCAAAACAGATATGCCTTTTTCTTTCAGCGCAGACAGATTTTCGACCATCTGCTGTCTGCCCTCGTCGCTTACGTTTTTATCTTCCAGCACCTCCACCGCCAAACAGGAAAAATTCAGATCGTACTTCTCCGCGATGGATATGATCCTCTCCGCAAACTGCGGCTCACTCAGAGTCGCCCGGGAGAAGTTGATGGTGTATTGGAACGCTTCTCTTCGCTTTTTATCATTTGCGATCCACTTGCAGTTCTTTTCAAATATGTAGTAATCAAACTTATTCTGTATTCCGACGGAGTCCACCGCGGACAGGAAGCTTCCGGGCGTCAGCACGCCTTCGCTTTCCGAGTTCAACCGTGACAGGACCTCCGCACCGATGATTTTCTTTGTCTTCGCATCCAAAACGGGCTGATATTCAAGGAAGAAGCGATTGTTGTCGATTTCTTTTTCGATGTTGTTTTCAATTTTTATCTTTTTTTCGAGGGCTTTTCCGCCGGATATATTCCACTCGCTGTACGGAAGATTCTCGTTTTTCGCAAGCAGATATGCCTGTTTGGCACGTCCGATCGCCTCGTCCAGCGTCACCTGCGTGCCGAACGCAAAATAGACGCCCATCCTGACGTCAACAATGTTCAGAGCGCCGTGCTTCAGAATACATCTGCTGAGGTCTGCGAAGCATTCCTCGATTTTTTTGCGTGCGGTTTCGATGTTCCAACCGGAAAAAGCGACGAAGTCCTGATCTCCGCACAGCGCGATCCTGCCGTCCTCACCGGCTGAAAACGTGTCCAGCAAAACATTCTTTACCTCGGAAAAAACCACTGCCGCACTTTGCGCGGAATACAGGCTTCTGAACCGATCCAAAGAGACCCGCGCATAGAAAACACATCTGTCCTCGCGCAGCTTTCCGGACTTTTGAAAAGCCGCTTCCAGCCTGCTGATGCTGACAAACGTCTTCCCTTCACTGCCCTTCGCGGTCTTCGCCCCTTTCACGGCAAAATACACGCCGACGGCGGAAAGCGCTGCAAAGCACAGCACCAAAATCGTTATGATCACATATGGGTATTCAAAAATCTGCATTGCTCATTGCTCCTAAATGTTCACTTCGAAAAAGTCGGAAATTCCAATGTTCCTCCGGTATGCTTCAGTCCTGCCTTCCCGGCACTTGCAATACACCGCAGGCCGTCTGCGCGGGCTCTTTTTTTGCGGGCGGGAAGTTCCGCCGCAAGGAACGGTATGCCGAAGGCGAGCATTGCCCCGATGAGTTCCTTTTTTGCGATCCCTTTTCGTTTATACTCCGCAAGGATCTCAAACATTGCGTAATGAAGCGCGGTTTTGTCAAAGCTTTTCGTCTTGCGGTTGACCGCCTTCAGCCATTTGAAAAATTCGAGGAATTTTGCCACGTCCGTGTTTTCCCGGAAATAGACGCCCCGGATATAGAACGCCTCCTGCGCATCGCTCATCGGTGCAAGAAGCGTCCCCAGATACCGCTTCTGGATCGCAACGACTTCCCTGTGCTGTTTCTCCAGCGTCGTTTCGGTGATCTGTTTGTCGTGCAGCCTGTAGATCATAAGGTATTCGGGAAGGATCTCCGCCTCATACCCCGCCATCACAAAGCGCGTCCAAAGCTCCATATCCTCGGTGCAGGTGAAGGTCTTGTCATACAAAAGCTCGCGGATCGCATCCGCTTTTGCAATGATCCCGGGGTGCAGGATCGGATTTGTCACCAACAGCAGGGCTTTTATAGACGCGCTGTCGCATTTCCCGCCGCAGCCGCCGGATGAGATCACACCGTTTTTCAGCGTCATAAATCTGCAGGAGGACAGCGCCACATTCGGATGCGCCTCCATAAACGCATACTGCCTTTCCAGCCGTTCGGGAAGCGCGATATCATCCGCATCCATTCGTGCGATATATCTGCCCCGTGCCAGCGAGATCGCCTTGTTCAGGGAGGACGGAAGCCGCAGGTTCACCTCATTCGGATGCACCTTCACGCGTTCGTCCCGCTCCGCAAGCCTTTTCAGGATCTCGCCCGTTGTATCGGTGGAGCAGTCGTCGATCACGATCAGTTCAAAATCGGAAAAGGTCTGGTTCAGAATGCTTTCAACAGCCTCGGCAACGTATTCCTCGCCGTTGTAAACGCTCATAATGACCGAAATTTCAGGTGCCGTCTTCATACTTTATCACCCATTCTCAGTTGCTTTAAGACCTTGCAGAAGTACAGGAAATAAAACGCCGCTCCGATCATCTTCTTCTGCATCAGCGATATGGCGATCCTGCTCTTCACGGTGATGCTTTCAAATCGGGCCTTTTGGATCTCCTCCATATGCAGGGACTCCGATATCAGCTTCTTCAGCGTACCGAGCGCACGGAAGTGCTTCCCCTCCGCCGCTGCCGCCAGGATCGCAAAGCACATAAAGCAGGAGTAGCGGGAGATCTGCTCGTCGAAGTCCTCGGGCTTTTCCATATCCAGGCCGCGAAGCCCCGTGATGACATCCGCGATCTGCGTGATCTGCCGCGTTTTGAAATCCGTTGAAATGGAATCGTTTCGGATCGTGTAAAGGTATACGGCCTTTCGGCACATATAAACCGACTCCGCCTCCAGATAGCAGGGAACGATGCAGCTGAGATCCTCGCCCAGAGAGATGGCGGGGTTCACATTGCGCTGATGCTTTGCGGCGAGCTCGCGCTTGATGGCTTTCCCCCACAGAAAGTAGAAGATGTGGTTCATATGTTTATCCGACAACAGCTTTGGGAAGAGCTGTCGGGCAATTTCCTGTTTGTTGTACAGCCCCTCCTCGGCAAGGTCCTCCACGACCTCTCCGATCTGACCGTTTACGCTGCAGCGATAAGAGAAAGACACGATGTCCGCGCCCGTTTCGCGGATGATCTGCTCGGCGCTCTCCAGCGCATCGGGACAAAGCGCATCGTCTCCGTCCAGATGGAAAACATACTCGCCGCCTGCCGTCAGGATACCCGCCTGTCTCGCGCTCACCAGTCCGCCGTTTTCCTTGTGAATGACTTTAATTCTTGCATCTTTTTCTGCGTATTCATCGCAGATCGCTCCGCAGCGGTCGGGAGAGCCGTCGTCGACCAGGATCAGCTCAAAATCGGAAAAAGATTGCGAAAGCACGCTCTCAACGCATCTTATTATGTATTTTTCAATGTTATAGATCGGAACGATCACCGAAAAAAGCATTGTAAAATCCCCTATCCGTCTCTTAGGATCACCATAATGATCTGCAGCAGAAACAGCTTGTACTTCATCGCGAATGCAAACGCCGCCTGTTTCACGGGCAGCCTGTGCCATGGATATGTTTTTAACGCGTTTTGGATCCTGTCCGCAGTGCAGATCTCTTTCAATCGCTTTCGGAGACAGGTAAACGCGATATGTTCCTTCCTCGCATGCACGATCTCCTGCGAGCAGAGGATCCTTCCGAAGCCCTGCGTCAATCTGTCCAGATAGATCCTGTATTCCGCTTCGGAGACAGCATCCGCAATGCGCTGTTCAAGTACTCCCAGAAACACAAGACTTTTCTCAAAGCGGTCTTTCTTATACGCCTTTGAAAGGGACGCTTCATTGCGGCAATAGCCGTAGTATGCGCCGGGAACGCCGACCGCAGCTTCCGCCGACTTGATAAAATCGACCATAAACAGCGTGTCCTCGGACAAAACCTCCCGTTCAGAGAGGAAGGCAAGCCCCTTTTCGCGGATCACGGACAGTTTGAATATATTTTTGCAGACGCTCACACCGTAGCGGCTGTCGTCGGGCTCGTTGGGAAGCGCACCGACAACGCCGAGCAGAAGCTTTTTCATATCTTCCTTCGCGAAGTGTGTCTCCTCTGCAAAATACGATTTGCTGATATCTCCGCCGGACTCGGAGAACATATTGCCTCCGACAAAGCAGATCCCGGAGATCGCAAGGTCGGCGTCATTTCGCTTTGCCGCATCATACAGCGCTTCGTACATCGTCGGCTCGATATAGTCATCCGAATCGACAAAGCCTATATACTCTCCCGCCGCCGCTTCCATCCCCGTGTTTCTCGCAAAGCCGAGACCGCCGTTTTTCTTATGCACGACACGGATCCGCGGGTCTGTTTTTGCAAGCGCATCGCAAAGTGCGGCGCAGGGCTCCTTCGAGCCGTCGTCCACGAGGATGATCTCAATATTCTGAAGCGTCTGCTTCCGGAGGGAATCCAGACACCGCTCGAGATACTTTTCCGTGTTGTACACAGGAACAACAACGCTTACATTTGGCTTTGTCACATTTCTCACCGCTTGTCTATGAGTTTTTTGTACTCCGCGAGCAGGATGCCGCAATACTCCGAAACGCCCATAATGCGCGCCCCGAGTGCCTCACAGTTTGCTTTCAGCGTCTTATAGTACGCCTCGTCCTCCAGACATTTACGCACTGCCGCCGCAACCGCCTCCGCAGTTGCCGCAGATGCCAGAGCGCCTGTTTTTCCGTCTTCCACAAGCTCCGCCATTCCGCCGTAGTTCATCGTCACAACGGGAACGCCCATCGAATGCGCCTCCAGAATGGAGAGCGGATTGTTCTCGTAGCACACCGACGGCGCGATCAGAAGCTTCGCGTTTGCCATCAGCTCAACAAGCGCACTTCCCGTAACGAAGCCCTTCAGCGTAACATTCGGGATGTCCTGCAGGCAGGCGTCGTCGGGACCGTTTCCCGCAACGACAAAACGGACGTTCGGCAAAAGCCGTGCCGTCCCGGCAAGCAGCGCAACGCCCTTTTCCTTGGAAAGTCTGCCGACAAAAACCACATACGGGTCTACGCTGTCTTTTTTCGCCGGAGTATGCTTTTCGATAAAATTATGTATGGTAAAGGTCTTCCCGGAATAGAGCCCGGAGCTTCCGCTCAGCTTCTTTTCCAGAAATCTGCTCGGACAGATAAACAAATCGACCTTTTTATAGGTTTTCAGAAGCGCATACAGCTTCGCTTCCAGAACGCCGAGCAGGCTCTTGATCTTCGAGTCGTGAATGCAGCTGTATTTCAGGCAATTCCATGTTGAGCCCGTTATGCACCTGTCGCAGGGCTTTGTTTCACGGAAGCTGTAGAGAAGATGGTTCGGGCAGATCATCTGATAGTCGTGGACGGTCTGCACCAGCGGGATGTTTCTCTTTTTCACCGCATAAATGATGGACGGTGTGAGCTGAAAATTGATGTTATTCATATGAACGACGTCCGGCTTGAAAGCATCCAGGACCTTGCCGATCTTTCGATTTGCTTCCCGCGAGTAGAGGATCCGGAAGGGATACAGGAACCGCGACAGACCCGTGGAATGGAAATCCATATTGGTCGTATACAGCCCAAGTGTGTTCCCCACCGTGTTCTTTTCGTCGTACATACCGAAGAATTCCACTTCGTGCCCCTGTGTCCTCAATTCCTCCGCAAGCTTCAGCATATAGCTCTCGCTGCCGCCCCGCGGGTAGAGGAATTTGTTCACCATCAGTATCTTCATAATATCGTTTCGCCCTCTGTCCCTTTGTTGGCTTCCGAGACACAGCCAAACAGTTTTGTTTCGCAGGTGCGCACCTTTTCGTCAAACCCGTGTCCGATCATAAGGATGGCAAGCACTGTTGTAAGCAGCGGGTAGTTCATCGTATTATCGGTCGATGAAACGATCACCAGATAAATACTCAGCGCGAGTGCAAGGATCCCGGTCTCCACCTTGCCCTTTGCCCCGAAATAACAGACTCTGACAGGAACCATGGAGACAAGCCACAGAAGATAGCCCCAGAAGCCGAGATCGATAAAATACTGCAAAAAATCATTGTGGACCGATGAAACGCCCACCCGCATATTCGTGCTCAGCTGGTAGGTCAGAAAACCGATGCCGTTGCCCAAAAAATCCGGTGAAAAATCGTAGAACTTATCGACCGCGTTGTAGATCGTCACACGGCCGCTTGTATCGATGCCGGCTTTTTCCAAAAGCTCAAAAACGCCCAGTTTGATGATTGCAATATATCCCGTAAGCAGCACGACCACCAGAACGGAAAAAATCACGGTAAGCCGCATCGCCGTGTCTTTTTTGAATTTTGCGACAAATTTCAGTCCCCAGCCGAACGCCAGTGCGACGGCGATGGCAATGATGCCGATTCGCTTGAAGGCCGTGAGGAAGCAAAACGCGGTAAGTCCAAGCAGGATGAGAAAAACGAGGTCTTTTCTCGGCTTCAGAAGCATGTATATGAGATACGCACCCAGGCAGAATGCCAATTCGTGGATCTCCGCCTGCACGATCACATCTCCCGTTTTCGCCGCAAAGGTCACAACGAGGGTAAAAAACTCCGAGAAAAATGCCCCGATGCCGTTTTGCGCAATGATCGTCAGGATCATCAGCAAATTGGAGATCAGAATCGCGATCAGGTTGTACCAGATCCCCTTTTCCCCGAATACATACAAAAACGCGACTGCCGCAAAGGTAAAGGAAAGCATATTGTTGTATACAAAGACGCCCGACAGGCCTCTTGAAATGACCTCCGTATCGACCTGCCCCATAAACCAGATGAACAGCGATACCACGATCGTCACGAGCAGCGGCGTGCAGCACACAAAAGCAGCCTTCAGCGAAGAAACGCCTCTTGCGATATTGGGCTTCCATAAAAAAGCGAAAAACGCAGACGCGAACAGGACCAGGGCAAATGCGTGGCGGTATGTAACAAACAAGCCAAGGTTGATGACTTCCGTAAGGAAATAGTACATCAGCACGGCAGCCGCCATAAAGTAAACCTTAAACACCGTTTGCAGAAACCTGTTTTCCACAGTGCATTTGCCCCTCCTCTCGTGATTTGTACAGGAACGCGGCCGCTCCGAACTCAGGAGCAATACTCCTTTTTGTTTTTGATTGCCTCCGAAAGCAGTTTTCTTGCCGTCAGATTTTCCTTAAAGGTCTCCGCAATGCCGACCTTGTATTCGATCCGGATCCCCTTGTGTTCTTCGCGGTCGTCCAGTCTCAATCCAAACAGCCGCATAATATCCTCAACGGTAATATAGTCCGTATTCCTTGCAAGGACGATAAAGCTTCCGTTTCCGTTGTAAACAAATTCCGCCTCCGTTTTTCCGAACGCTTCCTTCAGGTACATCGTAAACAGCTTGATGATGCCGTCGCCCGTCTCGCGCGTGTGATCGGCGTTGATTGCGGCAAGGTTTGCGATATCGACCATGCAGTACACCGTACCGTCATCCAGAAGCTTCTTGTCCATAGACTTCAGATACTTATCGAAGTATGCGCGGTTGTTCAGCTCCGTCAGATGATCCGTGTAGAAAATGTAATGCACGATGTCGCCCATTCTTCCGATCACGATCGCACCGCCGCAGCAGAGGATGATCAGGAAGAAGAACGCGATCACGGTGTACAGATTCACATTCACGCTCGGCTTGACCGAAGCGGAGGAAAGAACGGAAATATAACTTGCACCAAGGTATTCGTTGTATTCCTCGTTGGTTTTCATCGACGCGGAATACAGCGCGCTCAGATCGGAAACAAGCTCCCGGATCTCCCCATCGATCTCGGCTTTGATGCTCTCATAGTTCTCATTGTGCAGCTGCGAGCAGGTCTGCTCGGATCGCAGGCATTCCTTTCCCCTGCACGCTCCGGTGCATTTGCGGAAGGTGTCAATCACATACTGGCAGTATGCGGAATCGATCACAGAATGCTCTTTCTTTTCGTTGTGATCCCGCCAGGCGTAGATCAGCTCGTCATAGGTCACGGTCTGATCTCCGGGGGCGTACGAATCCGTCAGATTCCGTTCGTGCACATTGTCGAGAATATACTCATAGGTAATGTTGGTGTTGCCCGATTCCCGCATTTTTTCCACGTAGGCCTCGATGACCGCAACGGTATCCTTTACAATGCTCTCTTCCTTCGTGTTTTGGATGTCATTGTTGTCGATTCTCGTGGTGTAGTCCGAGATCAGCACCGTTTTGTTCTTGGTGATCTGATATTTATAGATCTTCGAGAAGAGCGAGGACAGCTTGACGTGCCTTAAATAGTTGAATTCATCCGCCAGATCTCCGAACGACACGCCCGTTTTTGTCGACCTGTAATACGGATTCTGATCCATACGCTGATACAGGGTCATCAGCGTCTCATCGATCCCTGCGTCGATCATTTCCACCATTTCGATGTAGTCATAGTTTTCACTTTCAATATTGTCTATGACATTCTTCGCCGGGGCGACGTTCACATATTTCTGGCTGTATTCCGCAAAATACACATCCAGCGTTTCATCGAGGATCGTTCTTGCAAAAACCGTGCCCTCGCTGTTTGTCGCGGTAAAGGAGACGATATACGTGCTCGGCTCGTAAATGTACTCTTCGCCTTCATCCAGCTTTGCCTCTTTCTGCGCGACCTTATCCGCATCGGGGAGCGGCGTGATGGAAAGTCTCGAGATCAGGCTGTCCACCGAGTAGATGCCGGTAAGCCCCAGCTTGTTCACGACCTTGGACATCACGGCGGAGGATTTGATCTCATTCACATCCAGCTTGGACCCTGTGGGCGTAAGTCCCTGCTCCGCCGCGGGATCGTTGTAGTGGATCACTTCCGACGCAACGAAGGTGTTCGAGCTTTTCAGCTTGAAATGGATCGCAACCGTCGCCAGAACACAAACGACCACAATAACAGGCAGGATCTTTCTTAAATATCTCATGATCTGAAAATTCTTCATTTCTTACTCTCCCGTACCGTTATGGGTCTCTTTTTTCGGAAACCTTCTGGAAGCCGCAAACAACAGCGCCGCAGCATAGGACAGGCAGGCAAACAGCACGATGGTCTTCAGCTCGCTGAACAGCGAAACGCCCGAAATACTGACGGCAATGCACTGGTTCATTCTGTAATTCGAGTATTCTCTGCCTGCGTTGATGGCCTCCGCGCGGAAGTTATCGATGCTTTCATCGATGGATGCGATCATCGCGTCGGCCTCGGCAGCTCCCGTATTGCTCTTCGGAGCGGACTGCATCTTGTCAATAACAAGCTTGTTGTCCATGATCTCTTTCTCATTCGAGGCAACATTGTCGCTGAACGCCGTCGCCATCACGGAAAGCTCATCGATGCCAACCTTTGTACGACCCATATAATACTTTCCGCTCTGATCCCAGGTCGGAACAAGCACAACTCTCGTCATTTCCTCGGAGTACATCTCGATCGCTTGGTTGCAGAGATCAAACGAAGCGCTGTTTCTCTGTCTGTCGAAATCCGTGTTCTTGTTCTGATAGGAAAGTCGGTCAATATAACCGGCCTTGTTTCTTGCGATGCCGTGCTGCAGGATCAAGGAACGCAGATTCTGTTCGATCTGCACCTCCTTGAAGGTGTGCACCTTTGCCGCAATGGCGTGGAAGGTCGTATTGTTTTCCGTGACAAAGCTCGGACCTTTTTCCGCCAAGCCGTAGAGGTAATTCAGCACCGCAGAAGCTTCCTTGTTGAGATACGTCACGATGTCCATATATTCCATCGTGCCGTAATCGGGCTTGTCCTCTTTGCTGATGACGCTGAAATTATCCGTGTATTTTTCGATGTAGTATTCCTTGTATGCACTTGTGATCAGCGTAATGACATTTTCCGCATCGAGATGATCGGTGTGCTTGGACGCGTGATATTCCACCGCAAATTCCGTCGAAATATGATAGTTCGACTCGTCGTTCACATCGCCCTGTATGTACGGATACACCGACAGGCAGTTTTTCAGCTGTTTTACCGTAACATTCTCAAAAGCGCCCATCTCGATCGCCTTTTCCACGACCTCATCGCAGATGATCTCCGCCATATTATATCTTGTTCCGTTGGAGTTCTGTGCCTGAGACGCCTCCGAATAGTTCAGCGCCACGACCGCCGTGACGGAGTGCTTGGACTTCATATGGTGAAACACGCCGAATATGCCGGAAAGAACGATCGTAAAAACAAGGATCCACGCAGCGAAGGGCCGTGTGCTCCTGAAGATTTTGACGAACTCGCTTCTGGTAACATTTCTGGAGCGAACATATATCGTAAGTGCCGATACAAGCAGCAGCAGTCCCACTACCGCAAGCGGTATCTTTTGCAGGATAGAAGTAAGCATTGATCCGGTACTCCTTTCCGAGATTAAAACTTGTTGATGTCAACAATGACAAGCTCCGGCGGGTTGTTGATGCGCAAAATATCGATGTTTTCAAGCCCGGAGCTTATGATGAGCGGTCTTCCCTGCACCTCATATCTGCCCTCAACGTAATGTCCGCCGCGGGCAGGCAGGAAACCGCCGTCGTGGGTATACAGCGGACCGAGCATCGGGACCTTCACAGTCCCGCCGTGGTTGTGTCCCGCCAGCATCAGGTCGCCCCAGGATTCGGGCGCGTACTCCTCAAACAGCAGCGGCTCGTGGATCGCTGTGATCTTAAAATGCTTCTCGTTGGAATACAGATACGCGTCAAAGCTTTCGCCCGCGTAGGACCAGAAGGAAGACGGGTTGGACGTCAGCACGCCGTATACATCCACCTCGGTCGTTCCGACCGTGATCGTGTCGGAGGCGTTTTTCAGAACCTTCACGCCCACCTCTTCCAACGATTTTGCAAGCTCATCCGTTGTCTCCAAAAGCTTGGCGGGCTGACGGCTTTCATCGTGAAAGCCGAACTTCTCATCCAGCGCCTCCTGTGTGAGCGGGATGTCATAATACCGTTCCACCTCGTTGTTGCCGTAAATGTAATACGACGGAGCCGTCGCGGAAAGCTCCCTGCACAGGGCGATCGCGCTGTCAATCGATTCCGCGCTCGTGTCAACGATGTCCCCGGTATACAGGATCAGATCCGGCTTCAGCTTCTGCACTCTGGAGATCAGAGCGCGGTTGCCTTCTCCGTACGAGCAGCTGTGCAGGTCGGAGATCTGAATGACCCGGATCTTGTTGTTCACCTTCAGGCTGCTCACACTGTAAAAGCTCTCTTTGAACCTGCGATTTCCGACATAATTGCAGCCGATGACCGCGATCGCCGCCGCGATCGAAACAAAAATCAAGCTGATGAAAAAGAGCTTCATCACCCTTATGTTCTTCTTGGTTTTTGTCGTGAGTGTATGTCCTTTCATAACACAAGCTGCCCTTTCTTTTATTGTTTCAGGACCTTTTTGTACAGGTCACAGGTGGCGTCCGCGACGTCATTCCAGTTGTATTTTCCGAGGATGAATTCGTCGGCGCCGTTTTTAAGCCCCCGCACAAGATCCTCGTCATCACACATCTGCTGCAGTTTTGCCGCGAGGTCTTCCACATCGCTCTTCCGGAAGTGCAGCGCCCTGTCCTCCGTCACCAGCGTGTTTTCGGGAATATCCGAGCACAAAACCGCGTTTCCGTAAGCCAGTGCCTCCAACAGGCTCAAAGACATCCCCTCGATATCGGAGGGAAGTGCGACCGCATAGGCGTTGCTGTAGATCTCGCACAGGACCGTTCCCGAGATGAAGCCCGTGAACAGGATGTTGGGGTTTCCCGCAGCCTTTTGCTTCAGCATCGCAACGTAATCGTCCGTGTCGCTCGTGTCGCCCGCGATCACAAGCTTTTTATCCGTTTTTATGCTGTTGTACGCATCGATCAGGTAGTGAACGCCCTTCTCGGCGGTCAGTCTGGATACGATGCAGATATAACCGTCCTTTGAAAGTCCGTACAGCCTCGTGATCTCATCCGCCTCTTTTTTGACGGGGCGATCGATCCCGTTATGGATCAGCACGGTTTCCCGGTCATAGGTTTCCTTGAAATACGCGCGGGCGCTTTCGCTCAGAACGATGATCTCGTCGGCGCATTTCACCATAACGCGTTCGCCGAATTTTATGTACTTCGAGGCAAAGCCGCTGCCCCATTTTTCTCTCTGCCAGTCAAGACCGTGAACGGTCGCAACACAGCGCTTCCCGAACAGTTTCGGGATCCACATCGCGGCGCAGGGGCCTTCTGCGTGAAAATGGACAACATCATATTTCCCGAACGCCGCACAGAACGCTGCCGTGAAAGATGCCACCATCGCGGACAGCCCCTTTTTGTTGACCGTCCACGCATTTTTTATGGTTACTCCCCTGTACTTCCCGTCTTTCACCGTGCCGACATATTCGTTTTCCACCTTGTCGGACGAGCGGTTGTAGCAGGTGACCGCCACGCCTTTTTCCGCAAGGATGGGGCACAGCGAAGTCAGTACGTTTTCGATCCCGCCGCGTCTTGACGGAATGACCTTATGGCCGATCATTGCAACGTTCATAGTCGTCTCCCGCATTATCTCCCGGTCGCGCTCAGCATAACGAGCGGCGTCTTCAGCATGATCAGCAGATCACCCGGGAAGGTTCTGTTCTGGATGTAGTCGAGGTCCATTTCGACCCACTGCTCAAAGGGAATATCGTTTCTGTTCTTGCTGATCTGCCAGGTGCAGGTAATGCCCGGGGTGACCAGCAGGCGCAGCTTCTGATAATCCGTGTAGTATTCGACCTCCCGCGGAAGCGGCGGTCTGGGCCCTACCAGCGTCATATCGCCCTTGAACACATTGAAAAACTGCATCAGCTCATCCAGCGACAGCTTGCGGAGGATCCTTCCGACCCTCGTGATCCGCGGATCCTCTTTGATCTTGAAGACGGGACCTTCCATCTCGTTTCGGTCCTTCAGCTCTTCGAGGAGCGCTTCCGCATTGGGGCGCATCGTTCGGAATTTGTACATATAGAACTCTTTTCCGTGTCTTCCAACTCGTTTTTGTTTGAAGAACGGACCTGCCTTCGGATCATCGATGCAGATCACGATCGCGATCACGACCATCAGCGGAAGAAAGCCGAGCAAAATGATGGTCGCAAAAAAGATATCAAACAGCCGCTTCTTCCTCCAATAGGACAGATATGATTTTTCAATGATCGCTTCGAGCCTCACCCTTGTTTTTTCATCAACCTTTGCACTTTCGATATAAGGCATTTGGTGTCCTTCTTTCGTTTCGATATTCACGGTTTAAGATGCATCAGCGCGTCGTACTCGATTTTGCGTCCGGGCGAGAAATAGAATTTTTTGAATCCCGCTCTGCACCCTTCGATCATTTCCTCGCCGTCTTCCATATACCCGGGGTGCAGACCGATCTCAACGTCTTTGTTGTGCTTTTCCGCAAGACGGAGATACTTCGGAAGAAGCTTCCGGATCCTTTTCTCGTTTACATTCCCGGAAAAGAGCACTCCCATAAAATATGCGGGGCGGATCTTGGTTTTTTTCAGTTCTTTTCGGTTTATAGCCGCGCAGGCTTTCAAAAGCCACTGCTTGACCAGCCCCACCGGGCTGTATTCCAAATACAGGGAGGGCGTCAGAAGATACGGGGAAAGCGGCTCGGCGGGAATCCGTATCGTTTGAACATTCATCTGCTCGTCTTCTATGACCCGCAGCAGCGTTCTGAAAACCAGCGGGATCATATGCGTGTGCTGATGGCTGTCAACAAGGAGCGGCGTATTTGCGCCCATCATCTGTTTCCAGAATCGGAGCTGGCTCTGCAGCTCCCGATAGATCTGCTTTTCAAGCGCTCTTCTTCCCGGCAGCAGCGCTCTGAAAAACAAACCGATAAAAGAATCCCGGAACGCCCCGTCTTCGGACACCAGCAGACCGATCTCCTTCGGATCGGAAAGCGGACGTCCCTCGACCAGATTGAGGTGCAGGGAGAGCCTCACGTTCTTTTCGGAAAAGCGCTCCTTCAACTCGCGGAATGTTCCGTTCGGCAGAACGCTGATCTGATTCAAAACGCCGTGTTCCAAGCAATTCTCTATGCGGCTGTTTGCCCCTTCGGATATTCCGTAATCATCCGCGCAAAAATAGAGCATCGTGTGTTCCTCTTAATCGCTCAGTTTGATGACGATCACATTGTCTTTCACCGTGATCGAATGTTTCGCGGGCCAGCTTTCCTGTCCATCCGCGTTCAGCTCTGCGAGCAGCCGTGTTTTTTCTTCGCCCGCGATGAAATCATATTCTTTTCCGCAATAGTCGTTCAATGCGCTGCACAGGACGCTTTGTCCCACAGTCTCATCGTCCGCGCGCAGAATATAGCCGTCCGTCGTTCCGGTCATATCGAGCGGCAGCTCCGCGCTGTACGCCTCGCTGTCGGGCAGCGCGCCCAGAACGAGGATCCTGTCGCAGCGCTCCGCGCCCTCCGTCTGTTCGATCCTGTCCGCAATGCGGATCAGTGTGCCGTAGGACTTCTCATAGGCCATATTTAGCTTGTGATAGCTGACATTTGCAAGGATCGTCTGCTTGAAGATCAGCAGCGCCACGCACGCAAGGATCGCCCACGATACCGCCGCGCTGCGTTTTGCACAGGTTCCCTCCGCTCGTTCGTATTGCAGGATCAAAAACAGATAGAATACGAAGAAGCCCATTTTCATCAGGTTGTGATAGTCGATGCCGCTGTTGATCAGACTGAGTACGCTTGCCCCGATCGGCATCAGGATCACAAAAAGGACCAGCAGCAGAATCTTGC
Organism: Oscillospiraceae bacterium; assembly: GCA_017501805.1. Classification (GTDB taxonomy): domain Bacteria; phylum Bacillota; class Clostridia; order Oscillospirales; family Oscillospiraceae; genus RGIG3566. The sequence continues at coordinate 7,083 of JAFVWG010000177.1, read as the reverse complement.
CGATGTGCAATCTGTTCTTTATGACATCCGCCAGATACAGGATGATCGTCAGCGCAAGCACGACAAGGTTGAGCACAGCGAGCAGATTCGGGCCCTTGGAGAAATCAAAGAAAAAGCGGATAAAGGACTCCTTGATCGTGTAAAGCGATCCCGCGATATCGAGCCCGCTCAGCGACGCCGCACCCTCAAGTCCCTGATAGTCCGAAAGCGTCGTGCCCGTGATCCTGAGAAGGAGCGTCAGCACCAGATAATACAGCGCCATTCCGAGACCGCCTGCCAGCAGGAACTTTCCGCACTTCACCAGAAGGCTTTTGATGCTTGTGTTGCTGTAGATCGTCTCCCGGATCAGATGCAGCAGCAGAAGCAGGATCGTAACGGTTATGTACGCCTGATAGATCCCCGCGGACAGAGCGATCAGCACGATCGCGCCGGAGACACACGGTTTTTCCTTCGTAAGGAGCAGCGCCGCCAGGCACGAAAGCAGGAATGCAAACGCATATCCGTCTGCCACGTAGTTGTACATCATCACCGACGTTACCGCAGGAAATGTTGCGACCGTCGCGCCGATGAGCGCCGCCGTGATATTCTTCCCCACAGCAAACATTTTGCAGATGCAGACGGCTCCGAGACCGTGGCAGACGATCGCGATCAGTCCCGCGATCCACGGCAGATCGTAGAAAGAGCTCGGAGCACAGACCACAGGCAGGAACCATCTTCCCAGCGAAAGCATATTCTGCGGATCGTAACGGAATACGATGGAGTCCCAGTTCGGCAGCCAGTTTGTAACCTTGTACAAATGCGCGCAAAGCCCCATAACGATCGCCCAGACAAAACACGTCTTCCACTGAGGCAAAATACTCTTTTGGATCTTCTTTATCACCTGTTCAGGCATATTACCACTCCAGCCACTTCAGCCTATGTAAAAATTTGCCGTAAAGCTTGTCGTACAGCTTGACGCCGATCAGTCGCTTGATCCGCGTTGTTCTCTTCGTCACATCCGAGGTCCACGTTGCACAGTAATGGTGGATCGAATAGGTTTTTTCGGTGATCGTCTTTTTGCCGGTGTAATAATCCATCGGGCAGAGATACTCCCTCGGAAGAAACACCATCCCGCGGAACGTCTGATCGGTGTTCTTCAAGTCCATACCCAGTCTTGCCAATGCCGCCGTATTGCGGTCCGGGCATGGCGTAAGATCATAGCTTCCGTCCTCCCGAACAAACGGGATATCGTCATAATCCTTCAGAAGCTCGCCGATGATCTCGTTTCCCGGTTCCGCACCGAAGCCGAGCCCCGTCGCAACGATCCCCTTTTCGTCAAAGCCCATAAAGCCCTTGTTTTCGAGCAGCTCGTCGATCGGCTTTATGATCTCCACGTCGGTATCCAGATAGATCCCGCCGTGATCGTAGATGATCTTCAGCCTTGCAAAATCGCTGACAAACGCCCATTTTTTCGCCGCATAGGCTTCGCGCATATACCGATTCTGCGACAGATCGAAATTGTCCTCGTTGTGACAGACGATCTCATAATCCGGGCAGAATGTTTTCCAGCTTTTTATGCATTTCTGCGCAAGCTTCGGAAGCTCTCCCCTTCCGAACCAGCAATAATGGATCACTTTCGGAATGCTCATACGTTCGCTCTCCGTAATGCAATAAAATCCTTCAGGGTTTTCCCGAAAAACACAAGGTTTGCTCCAACATACAGCGGCACGATCCAAAGCGAATGGAGGATCCCTTTCCCGAGCAGGTCGATAAACGAAAGCCCGCTGAAATGATCCACGTAGAAGATCGCCATAACGAGCGCGAAAACAGCCCCGTTCACGAGCCAGAGCCTGTACGTTTGGAACACGCTTCTGCCGAGCACTTTTTTGTTCGCGTAAAAGATCATCATCGTGCCCCTGTACAAAAGCGCAACGATCGTGCCGACGATCGCACCGCAGATCCCCCATTTCAGGATCGAAACAACGGAAACCGCGAGATTGATCGCCATTTCCCAGATTGCATGGGAGCGCGTCTCCTCAAATTTCCCCGAAAATTCCAGCACGTGGTTCGAGGGAAGCTTGCCGTTTGCCAAAAGGTTCATCAGAACGAACAGAAGGATCAGCAGCGGATTGGTATAATTCGCGTCGTTGACCCCCTGCGTGTAGATCTGGATCAGCGGCAGCAAAAAAACGCCCATCAGCGTGTAGATGATAAACGTCGCCATAATATACAGGGTCTCGTAGCCATTGTATACCCTCAGAAACTTTTCTCTGTCCGTGTGGAACAGCTGACCGAGGGAAAAGGAAAAACCCGATATGATGCTTGTGATAAAGGTCTGGACCTGCGAAAAGAAGATGTTGTAGATCGTGTAAACGCTGACCACTCTGAAATCACACAGGAAGGACAGCAGTAAAACATCCGTGTTGTTGAACACCATTCCCGAGACCTGATGCACCAGCACCGATTTTCTCTGTGCGATCGCCTCGTGATCCGGCTTTGCCTTGACATTCAGCCAGGGGTATCTGCGTTTTGCGTGAACGTATACATAGACAAGCTGCAAAAGCGACAGCGTGCAGTAGGAAAGCTGCATCAGCAGCAGATCGTTCGTCAGTACGATAACAAGGATCTTCGCGATATTCGACAGCAGCTGCAGAACGGTCTCCGAGCCGGTGATAACATATTTTCTGCCGTCGACCTCCAGGAGGATCCTGTATTTCGCCTGTACAAAAAAACTGAAGAGCTGCGGCAGAGCAGTCAGAATGACAATGCCGAACACCACACCGGGCGCTATGGCCGTCGGGACCGCAAACTCATACACACAGGCGATCAGAAAGACGATCGCCGCGTACGCCGCACCGACCTTGACATAGTAGCTGTGTGTTGCCGAAAGCACCGCGCTGATGCGGTTGTGATCCCGCTCGGCAACCGGCTTGTACAGGGCCTGCGTCGTGGCAAGTCCCGCTCCCGACTCAAGCAGAAGCATATATACAAAGATCTGCTTGATGGTGGACAGAACACCGTTGACCTCCGAGCCGAAGTTTTCAAGATACAGCCTCGGAAGAAGAAAGCTCAGGGCGATCAGAACGACCTGATACAAAATGCCCGACAGCAGGTTATATTGAATTCTGTTGTCCTTTGCCGCCATCCTTGTGCGCACCTTCCAGCTATGGTTTCGGCAGGATCGCCGAACGAGATCCGTGTGCGGAAATCCGGCTCCGTTTCCTTACGGAGCCTTCTTCTCCAGAAAGATCTTTCTTGTAACGAAGTTATAGATCGGAACAAAAACCAGCGCGAAAAGCTTGACCCACAGATAGTAGGCCGTCAGTTTTTCCGTTCCGATCCACATAATAAACTGATTGATCAGCAGTCCTCCGACACTCAGGGCAGCGAAGATCGCAAATTCCTTGACCTTGCTCCCTTCACCGCCGTGGAAGACAAAGAGCATGCTCAAGATGTAATTCACAACGACCGACACGGAGAATCCCGCCGCCGAAGCCCAAAGCACATCGACGTGCAAATGTTCTTTCAGAAGCATCAGCACGCCAAGATCGATCAGCATCGCAATGACGCCGACAACGCCGAACTTCATCAGTTGTATGAGGAGTTTCTTCACGCGGGCTCACCTTTGGTTTTTGTCATATATTCTCTGGCAAAGGTCTCCGCCTCCCGGGCGGAAAGCGCTTTGGAGTAATACCAGCCCTGAATATGGTCGCAGCTGCTTTCCGAGATCAGCGAATTCTGTTCTTCCGTCTCAACGCCCTCGCACACGACCTTCAGACCGAGCTCCTGAATGAACGCCATCACGCCCAAAAACAGTTTTTTCCCGATCTCCCTGTCCGCGAGCAGAAGCAGCGCTCTGTCGAGCTTCACGATATCGATCGGATACTCGCACAGACTGATCAGAGAGGTGTAGCCGCTGCCGATATCGTCCAGCGCAACAGAGAATCCCATTTCCTTGATCGTTTGGATGTTCGCTCTCGCAATATCCCGGTTTTTCTCGATAGCGTCCTCGGTAATTTCTATGATCAGCTTGCTTTTGTCAAACGCATATGCCGCCGCAATATTTTTGATCCTGTCAACAAAGTCCTTTTCGGATATTGTGATCCGCGTAAGATTGCAGGACATTTTGATGCCGTCAAACTCCGTACCGGACCACGCCGCAAGCCTTTCGCAGACATTTTCAAACATATAGTAATCAAAATCGACGATCAGACCGTTTTTCTCCATCACGCCGATGTATTTCCCGGGCAGGATGATCTCGCCCTCGGCGGTCTCCCATCTCGACAACGCTTCACACGAAACGATCTGCTTCGTTTTGTTGTCGACGATGAATTGCAGATGTGTCTTAAACTCCCTGTTCTGCAATCCTCTTCGAATTTTCTTCAGAAGGAGCCGCTCCTTCGTGTGATTTTTTACATCGGTCAAGATCCCCGTGATCCCTTTCAAAAGCTTCTGCTTCATAGTGCACCTCTTCTCTTCATCGTATTGCCGCACCGCAATGTATGTGCTGTTCTCGTCCGCCGCTCTGCGGCACACGCATCACGCTCTGGCAAAAACCCAAAGTGTCTGATTTGCGGAATCTTCTTCGCTGCTCAAAGGATATACACCGAGGATCACCGTTTCCCCGTTTGTCTTTTTGTATGTGATCCTGGGCAATTCTCCCGCCAGGATCTGCCGTTTCAGAGCATCGTAGTTCAGGAAGTTCATCGCAGCTCTGTGGAACTCGGGTACAACGGAATCGCCGATGTATTTCGTCATCAGACCGGAGAAATGCTCTTCATTTTCGTTGTAGTCGAGGTAGGCAGGCATCAGGATCCGGTGTGCCTTGTCCGTATCCAGATCCACACGGTATATTCCGTTGTACTTCTCTTTCAGGATCGAGATCATCGCGTCGATCTCGAGAATGCCCGTCTTCGTCTGTACGTAGGCATTTTCATCCGCCTGTGCGAGGTTTTTCCGTTCTTTTCCCTGATAGTACTGTGCCTTCGCCTCGTACATTCTGATTTCGGCTTCCCGGACCATTTCCTCACAGTTTACATTTCGGTTTCTGTAGGATCTGCCGATCGCCACGTGGTAATCTTTCAGTTTGATTTGTTCAACAAAGGTCTCTATACTCTGCCGGATCGTTTCCTGCGGAACTTTTTCCGCAAATACCAGGAACTCGTCTCCGCCCATACGATAAACGCGCTGACCGAAGAACACTTCCTTCAGAGAATTGGCAATATAGATCAGCATCGCGTCGCCCGCGGCGTGTCCGTATTTGTTGTTGCGGAGGTGAAGCTCGTTTACGTCAATGTAAATACAGGAGAAGTCCTCCGGTCTTTGCTCGTCAAAAACGAGAATGTCCTTTTTGTACGCAACACGGTTCAGCGCTCCGGTCAGTGCATCCGTTGTTGCGGCAAGCTCTGTTCTGTTGAGATGCTTTTTGTTGTATATGGCAATGGAGAAGCAAACAACGATGTCTTCTGTGAGCTTTCTTACGGCAGAACTTTTCTTGGGGTTGATCGTACCCAGAATACTGACGTGGTTATCCTTGTCCGAAATGATCGCAAAGGAAACCTCGCGGATGCCTTCGTTCAGCAAAAAGTGATAGAACTCCGGATTTGTTTTCTGAAGGTGGCTGTTGGGAATGATCTGCATAAACCCTGTCTCTGTGTCATTGGTATGGATATTTGCCGCATAGCGGAACAGCTCACCGACGAAGTATTTTTTTGCGTCGCCCATCAGCTCCCGCTCCTTCAGGGAAGGCTTGATGTAGCTAAAGTCCTCCCCGTCCGAATCCACAAAAAAGCAGGAACGGGAGCCGGAGAACTCCTTGACTCTCCTCAGCGCAGTCGTGATATTCTCGTGCTGTCTGTTGATCTCCAGAAGCAGATGCCGGATATGAGACGACTCCGAGTGCAGTTTTGCCCGGTCTTTTTCGCTTTTCAGGATCAGTCTGAGGTAAACCAGGAAGACCAGCATGATCATTGCGAAGGTAAGAAGCAGATTCGCGGATATTTTGTGCGTCTGCTCAAACACCTGTGTTTCATAACGGGCGAGAAGAATGCCCCAGTTAAAATCTTCTATGGTGGAATAATGGGCATAGAGGCTCTCGCCCGTACGGATGGTCGACTCAAACGAGGTATAGCCCTTATCGGTATTCACCAGCGCCTCATACGAGTAGTCGTCATTATACTTTCTGTTTTTCAGGTCGGACAGCTCCGCAGGCGCGTCGTTGATCGTATCGATGACGTATTTCCCGGTATCCTTGTCGTAAACAAAGAGCTGCGCATCGAGCTCTTTCGCCATGTTGTTGTATTTTTCGTTGATCGTTTCGATATTGATGATGCCGTACATAATGCCGACGGTCCGTCCGCCCACACGGATCGGAACAGAGCTGCGCACCACCTCCTGATTCGGCTGGGAATAACTGTAGGTCCTTCCGGTGACGTGTTCGCCCAGAAGCGCCTGCTCTTCAAAGGAGATGCTCCCGCTCAGATCATAGACGCCGGACTTTGTGATAAACGTGCCGTCCGGGTTCAGTATGCCGATCCTCGAGAACAAACCGATCGGTTCAAACGAATCGAGCATACGCGCATAGCTTTTCCCGTCGGCATACAGCGTCGCCGCAAAGTTTGCCATTGTGATCAGGTTCTCTCGGTCGGATTTCAGCTGCAGCGTGAGGTCGTCCTTGATCTGCTTTGTCTGAATATGAAGCATTTCGTATGCATCATTCTCCGCCTTGACATAAAAAGACACGACCATCACGAGAAAGATCACACAGATCAAAACCGCGGCAATGACCGAATATAAGACGTTGTGGTTCTTTTTGATTTTCCGTTCGTATGTTGTTGCCATAATCCTTACCTCTGTATACACAAAACTCTTTGCAGAAAGATATACGTATCCAATTAAAAGTATACCACACGTTTCCACGCGTTTCAATCATAATTGCGCTTATTCCGTATAAAAAGCGATACCCGGTCATACACACCGGGTATCGCCTGATCAAAACCGTATATATTTATCCGTTCACAGCCTTGGTATGCTCCTCTTTGATGCGGCTCAGCAGCGCCGCATTCTCGATCAGCTCCATCGCCGTGCAGCCGAGGATCTTCGAAC
>JAFVWG010000176.1 GCA_017501805.1 Oscillospiraceae bacterium | reverse complement strand
TGCGAGCCAGCCCTTGCTCTTCGCGAGGGTCAGCCAGCCGCTTGCCCAGTGGGCGCCGCTCTTCGCGGGCTCCTTCTGACCGACTGCCATGCCGATCAGCTTCAGCGCCTGGCCGTAGGTCAGCGTGCCGTTGGGAGCGAAGGTGGTCTCGGTCATGCCCTTGATGATGCCGTCGGAGGCAAGCTCGCGGACATTGTTGTAGAACCAGTCGCTCGGCTGCACGTCCGTGAACTTGAAGATCTTGTTGTCCACGGGGTTGGCGAGCTTGGGCAGGTTGTGCACATCGTCATACGCCAGCGTCGGACGGAGCACGTAGAACAGCTGGAAGGTGTGAGCCTTCTGCAGCTCGAAGAAGGTCGCAACAGACGCGCCGCCGGTCGTGCGGACCTGCCGCAGGAACTTCTCGTTGCCGAGGTAGACCAGAGTCTGACCGCTGGTGGGTTTGTTGAGATCGCTGAATTCGAAGACAACATCACCCGGGCGCAGGTAGTCGCAGCGCAGATCAAGAACACGCTTGAGCGAGTCCATCTCCGCCTGGACAAAGCCGCCGTAAAATTCGGGAACGACCATATTGCGCATATCGGCAAGCTCGCCGGTCAGATTGCTGCGCAGCGCGTAGACGGTCTGATTGGCAACGGTCGTCGGCTCGTTCAGCTCCGAGATCACCTGCTTCAGCGTGGGCAGGGCAACGTTCAGCTTCAGGATCTTCTGCCAGACAATGCTGGGGAAGACGTCCTTGTCCACACCCTTGTACACTTCCTTGTACTTGCCGGCAGCGACGTCGGCGAGCAGGGCTTCCTCTTCAGCGGTCAGGTGCTTGCCGCCGACGGGGATGCTGATGGTATTCGAGGGAATGGTGCTGACGCTGCCGCCGGTGAAGACGATGCGCTCGCCGCGCTTTGCATTCACGGTGCAGTCGTAGCTGACGACCTTGGTCTCGCCCGCGTTCAGCGCGACTTCCCACGTGATCTCATTGCCGGAAGCATTTGCGCCGTCGGAGGCCTTCACAAAGCTCACATTATCGGGCAGAACCTCCCTGACGGGAACGGTGTAGGCCTTGTCGGACTTGTTGGTCAGCTCGACCTTGAGCGTCACATTGCCGCCGGCTTCCACATCACGGAAGCGCATGCCGGTCGCCGTGCGGTTGATGACGAGGCGCGGGAACTGCAGTCTCGCCTGCGCGGAGGGCGTGAGGGGATTGGCGTCGTCCTTGATAACATCCAGCGGGCGGATGACGCTGAGGATCAGTTCCTTCAGCGTGGGATAGTTGTACTGGCCGTGCAGATATTCATCGACCGGCTCCAGGCAGATGCCTCCGTCGTTGCGCACCTCTCTGGCGGAGGGGTTGATCTGTCCGGGAATCTCCGCAATCGCTCCGGGGTTGCATTCGGGGCGGTCCTCACCGGTCTCGGTGTTGTACTTATTGCCTTCGCAGTGGAGGATGTAGTTCTTGCCGTCGCCGAGCACGTCGCCGATGTAGAGCATGGCATGACCGCCGCCGCCGACCTCGGAAACGGCGTTGATGATGTCACCGGGCTGCAGCTGCTTGATGTACTTGTCGATCGCTGCCGCGCGCACTTCCGGAGTCTTGTTCTCTGTTTCCGCCGTATGGCTGTCATAGCGATATACGCAGATCGGATCCGTGCTCGGTTCCATCTTCGCAATGCCGCCGGTATAGAAATAGATCGGATGCGGTCTGAGTCTGTAGCCGAAGGCATTGTAGTAGATCTGATAGCAGTAGTCCGAGCAGACGGAGAACATCGTCTCGTCGGGCGTGGCATATTCGGGCGTGACTTCGTAAGTGACACGAAGCGGACCGAAATCGGTTTTGGGAACAATGCTCAGATCGATCGAGTCGTACTGCAAAGCGCGTCCCTTGTCATAGTAGGCCCACGCGGTCTGGATCACAGCCTGCCGTTTTTCCTGCAGGGTGTAGGCAGATGCGGGAGCGGCGATCACGGGCAGAAGCCCCGCGAGCATCACCAGCATCAGCAGAAAACTGCCGATTCGGGTCGTAGTTTTTTTCATATGCATATCTTCCTTTGCTTGATCTTGCGCCGCAGGCTTCCCTGCGGCGTGGTTTGCGGAAGCGCCCAACTCCCTATCATAATTTTACCCGCCAACGGGCTTTCTGTCAATCGCCATTTCGCCACGCGCAAAATCGCCTCCCTTGTGCAGATCCGCACCATCAATTCCGCAGAAGTCTCCCGATCGGATCTCCGCACCCCGTAGGGGAGGGCCTCTGCGCCCTCCCGCAAAACCCATCATCATCGATCGGGAGGGGATGGAACCCCTCCCCTACAACGCATCTCCGCACCGCGTAGGGCACGATGCCCACATCGTGCCGCCGTCCCCCGCATGGCGCCCCTGAAAGGGGAGCTGGCATTTGCGGAGCAAATGACTGAGTGGTTTTATACCAACGCCCTCTCAGTCACCTGCGGTGACAGCTCTCCCGGAGGGAGAGCCAAG
>JAFVWG010000175.1 GCA_017501805.1 Oscillospiraceae bacterium | reverse complement strand
GGAGCTAACATCATGAAGAAGCCTGTTGTTTTGATCGTTATGGACGGCGTTGGACGCGGTGACGGCGGAGCCGGCGATGCCGTAAAGCTCGCAAAAACCCCAACGCTTGACCGTCTGTTTGAGACCTGCCCCTACACCTGGCTGAAGGCGCACGGAACTGCCGTGGGTCTTCCCACGGATGAAGATATGGGCAACTCCGAAGTCGGACACAATGCACTCGGCTGCGGTCAGGTCTATTCGCAGGGCGCGAAGCTTGTCAACGAATCCATCGAAAGTGGATCGATCTATTCTTCCGCAGCATGGAACGCACTGCGTGACAACTGCGTAAACAACGATAAGACGATGCATTTCCTCGGCCTGCTTTCCGACGGAAATGTTCACTCCAACATTTCGCACCTCTTCGCTATGCTGCGGCAGGCGAAGCAGGAGGGTGTGAAGCGCGTCCGCTGCCACATCCTTCTGGACGGCAGAGACGTTCCCGCAACGTCCGCCCTGACCTACGTTGAGCAGCTTGAAGCCGTTCTTTCCGAGCTGCGCGATGCATCCTATGATTGCCGCATCGCCTCCGGCGGCGGAAGAATGCAGATCACGATGGACCGCTACGAGGCGAACTGGGCAATGGTCGAAAACGGCTGGAAGACGCACGTTCGCGGCGAAGGCCGTCAGTTTGCGGACGCCAAGACCGCGATCGAGACCTACCGCGCCGAGACCGGCTGCATCGACCAGGATCTGCCCGCTTTCGTCATTGCGGAAAACGGCGCTCCCGTCGGCAAAATCGAAAACGGTGACAGCGTCATCCTCTTCAACTTCCGCGGCGACCGCGCGCAGGAGATCTCTCTCGCCTTCGACCGCAAGGAGTTCCCGCACTTTGATCGCGGCGACTACACCGGCGTCTATTTTGCCGGTATGCTGCAGTACGACGGCGACCTGAAGATCCCCGAACGTTACCTTGTTGAGCCTCCCGCGATCCGCAATACGCTGACCGAAGCGCTGTGCGCCGCAGGACTCTGCGAGTACGCACTTTCCGAGACACAGAAGTTCGGTCACGTCACCTATTTCTGGAACGGCAACCGCTCCGGAAAGGTCGATGAAGCTCTGGAAGAGTACGAGGAGATCCCCTCCGACGTGATCCCCTTTGAGCAGGCTCCTGCCATGAAGGCAGCGGAGATCACCGAGCGTATGGTTGCAAAGATGGAAGAGAAGAAATTCGCTTTCCTTCGCTGCAACTTCCCGAACGGCGATATGGTCGGTCACACCGGCGATCTCAATGCTGTCATCACCGCGCTTGAGGCTGTCGACGACGGACTGAAGAAGATCCTCGATGCCGCAGACCGCTGCGGCTACGCCGTCTGCATCACCGCCGACCACGGCAACGCAGACCAGATGACCGAAACGGTCAAGGGTAAGGAAAGCGTCCGTACGGCGCACTCGCTCAACCCCGTCCCCTTCATTATCTACGATCCCGATACGAAGTATACGATCAAGGACGGTGCGTACGGTCTTGCAAACGTCGCACCCACGATCGTGAAGATGCTCGGTCTTGAGCCGCATCCGACCTGGATGGAAAGCATGATCTGATCCCTTATAAAAAACACGGTTCTCCCAACGGGCGGACCGTGTTTTTCCTCTGCTTGCAAATGGTACTTGTCTTTTTTTATGAAATCGGGTAAACTATATGTAATATTTCCCGAAGGAGGTCTTGCAATGATCTGCCAGAAAACCGATACGGGTCTCATCTGTGTGGAACGCGAAGTATACGACAACATCGCAGGCTACGCCGCGACAAACTGCTTCGGCGTCAAGGGCATGGCGGTCCGCTCCGTGACGGACGGACTTGTGCATCTGCTGCGCCGCGAAGCGATGAGCAAGGGTGTGCGCGTCGCGTTCAACGAAGACGACTCCATTGATATTGATCTGCACATTATGGTCGACAAGGGCGTGAACATCCACGCGATCGGCTCGTCGATCGTCAGCGAGGTGCGCTACAACGTCACAAAAGCTACGGGAACGGAAGTTAAAACAGTAAACGTCTTTGTTGATTCCGTCTCCCCCGACTGATAGACAGACCGTTCGGAGGTGTTCCTTTGAAAGCAACGATTGATGGCGGCGCATTTAAGCGCATGGTGCTCAGTGCCGCGGCGATGATCGAAAATAAAAAACAATTTGTAAACGAGCTCAATGTCTTCCCCGTTCCGGACGGCGACACGGGCACGAATATGAGTATGACGCTGAATATGGCGGCGAATGATCTCAACAAGGCAGCCGAGCCCACTCTGTCGGAGGCTGCGAAGATCACGTCCGGCGCGCTTCTGCGCGGTGCCAGAGGCAACTCCGGCGTCATCACTTCGCTGCTCTTCCGCGGTTTTTCCGATGTTTTCAAGGGCAAAGAGGAAGCGGACGGCGCTCTCTTTGCGGCGGCGCTCGGCAGCGGCGTTGAGGCCGCCTACAAAGCCGTTATGCGTCCTGCGGAAGGCACGATCCTGACGGTCTGCCGCGTTACCGCAGCAGCAGCCGCCGAAGAGGCGGAAGCCAACCCGGAGATCGAGCACATTCTGGAGTTCAGCCTCGGCGTCTGCAAGGAAGCCGTTGCCGAGACCCAGCATCAGAATCCCGTTCTGGAAAAGGCCGGCGTTGTGGATGCCGGCGGCGAAGGCTTCCTGCTGATCCTTGAAGCAATGCTTCTGAGTCTTCGCGGCAACGATGTGATCGCCTCCGCTTCCTCGGATGAGCCCGCTCGCGAAGAAGCAGATTTTTCGGACTTTGATACCGACAGCATCACCTTCCAGTACTGCACCGAGTTCATCGTCAACCGCGAGAACAACAAGGATCCCGAGCTACTTCGTCCCTTCCTCAATGAGCTGGGCGACAGTCTCGTGCTTGTGGCAGATGACGAGATCATCAAGGTGCACGTACATACGAACCATCCCGGCACCGTCTTTGAAGAGGCGCTCACCTACGGCAGCCTTGCGACCTGCAAGGTCGAGAATATGAAACTGCAGCACTCCGAAAAGGTGCTGGAGGGCGCCAATCGCACAGAAACCGCAAAGAAACCCGTTGAGCCGACGAAGGATTTCGGCGTTGTTGCGGTCTGCGCAGGCGACGGACTGGCCTCCGTCTTCCGCGATCTCGGTGCGGACGGCATTATCCAGGGCGGACAGACGATGAATCCCTCTACGGACGATATTCTGCAGCAGGTCGAACAGGTTCCTGCGAGAACGGTCTTCGTACTGCCGAACAACAAGAACATCATTCTCGCTGCTCAGCAGGCTGCCGAACTGGCGGAAAAGGAGGTCGTCGTCATCGAAAGCACGACCGTGCCGCAGGGCATTGCTGCGATGCTCACCTACGACGATTCCCTCTCCGAGGACGAGATCAGGGACGCAATGTCGCAGGCCCTCCCGGGCGTTACGACGATGTCCCTGACCTATGCCGCGCGCAATTCCGATTTTGACGGCAACAACATTTCCGAGGGCGACTATATGGCGCTCTGCGAAAAGGCGCTTCTCAAGACCGACCCGGATATGAACGTTGTGCTGAAGGCTCTCGCCGAGAAGGCTGCGGAGAGCAGCTATGAGTTCCTTAACATATTCTACGGCGAAGGCGTTTCCGAAGAGGATGCAAACGCAGCGGCGGACATTTTCCGTGCGGCAATGCCGGACGCCGAGGTCAATGTCATCTACGGCGGTCAGCCGATCTACTACTATATGATCTCTGCCGAAGGGTAATTTTTGACAAGGGTGCGTGTGATTCACGCACCCTTTGTTGTTTTTTTGCCAGAAAAATCAAAAATAAGGTTTACACGGGCGTTTTCTTGTGGTATAATGCGCGCAGCAAACCCGAACACGATTCGATAGAGGTGCAGTTGTCAAGAGTAGCTGCGGTGTAAGGCATGCAAAGCCGTTGCCGTTGTGAAAGGGGCCGCTGCCGAAGGTGAAGTCGGCAAACTTCGCCTGGTTGAACGGATAAGATCCGTTTGACTGTCGCATTTGCGGAGCGCTATCAGTCGGAACGTTTTTTGCGGTGTATCTGTCCGGGGTATATCCGTATTGGAACAAGACGTTATTCGATTGTTAAGCGGCAGATGCGCGTGCATCCGCCGCTTTTTCTGCAAGGCACACATTTTAAAGGAGGTCATCTTATGAACCGCAAATCGATTTTCCGTGGAGCAGCCACCGCGCTGGTCACGCCGCTTGACGCGAACGGCGTCAACTACGAAGCCTTCGGTCGTCTGATCGACTGGCAGATCGATTCCGGCATCGACGCACTCGTCATTGCCGGCACCACAGGCGAGAGCTCTACCCTCAACGACGCCGAACACCGCGAAGTTCTTCGCTTTGCGGCGGAGCGTATCGGCGGCCGCGTTCCGATGGTCGCGGGCACCGGATCGAACGATACCGAATATGCCATCGCACTGTCGAAGTACGCCTGTGAAGTCGGAGTGGACGGACTGCTTATCGTCACTCCCTATTATAACAAGGCAACGCAGAACGGTCTTATCAAAATGTATACCAAAATTGCCGACGCAGTCACGAAGCCGATCATTCTCTACAACGTGCCCTCCCGCACCGGTGTGAACATCGAGCCTTCGACCTATCTTGCTCTTTCCGAGCATCCGAACATCGCCGGTATCAAGGAAGCGAACGGCAACATCTCCAAGATCGTGGAGACTGCGGCGCTTGTCGGCGACCGTCTCGACATCTATTCCGGCAACGACGACCAGATCGTACCGATCCTCTCGGTCGGCGGCAAGGGCGTCATTTCCGTGCTCAGCAACCTGCTTCCCGCACAGACGTCGGAGATCTGCAGGCGCTGGTTCAACGGAGACACGAAGGGCAGCGCCGAGCTGCAGTACAAGTATCTGCAGCTTGTTCACGCACTCTTCTGCGAAACCAACCCCATCCCTGTCAAATCGGCAATGGCCGCTATGGGCTTCTGTGAGAACTATCTGCGTCTTCCCCTCACCCAGATGGAAGCTGCAAACGAGAAGAAGCTTCACGAGCTGATGCGTCAGCAGGGACTCATCTGAGAAAGAGGGACAAGCCGATGAAAATTC
>JAFVWG010000174.1 GCA_017501805.1 Oscillospiraceae bacterium | reverse complement strand
TGTTTCGGAGCCTGTTGGAGGGGATGTTGTCCACCGTGCCGCCGCCGTTTTCGATGACCGTGCCGACCTCTGCCGTAACCTTTACGCTGTAGCTGAGGGTGACAGACTCACCCGGAGCGATTTTTTCGACGTTCCAGCGGACGACACCGTCCTTGTATTCTCCGCTGTTGGTCGCGGAGTTCGGAACATACTCGCAGCCTGCGGGGATCGTCTCGGTAACGGCGATCTTTTCGTAATCCTGCAGGGCGTCCGCGCCCTTCCAAGTCCCATAATTCTTCTCGTTGGTTCTGTTGGTGATCTCAACGGTGTAGGTCAGATTTTCGCCGCTGACCGCGGTGCCGAAATGCGTGATGTCGACCGTTCTGTCGATGTCCATCATCGGATACTTGATGCGGGACTTCGTTTTCTCCGGGATTTTCAGATCCTTGACAATATCGTTGCCGGGATCTGCGTCATAGCCTGCCTTCACAACGAACTCCAGCGGTCTGAATGCCATCAGTCCCGAGGTCTGCATCGTGGCATCGGAATATGCGTAGTACCCGAGCGGCGTGTGGGAGAAGATCGCTCCGTCCGGCTCGATCTTGTCGATTCCCGTTTTGGTGTCCAACTTTCCCGCTCCCTTGGGATAGACGCAATGCACCAGCCGGTCATTGCCGACATAGACCATCACGTGGTTGTGATTGACCAGAAGATCGCCCGGGCGCAGGGTCGTTTCCGCCTTGATAAAGGGATCGAGATAATTTTTTCTTACCTCATCATAGCCCAGCCGTTTTCCGTCCCTGTCATAGTAGGAATAGTGCACCTCGCCCTCGAAGCCGTCATCCTTGAAGGTCAGTCCTTCGGTATAATCGGTGAAGGACGGCTCATCAAACACGCCGTAGGTCACAAACGAAGCTGTGGTCGTTTCTCCCTGATGCTTCTTGTAGGCATCAAAATCCGTCCAGCGGAAAAGGCTTGTGCGAACATCCTTTTCCGTCCGCGGCTCGAAGAGCTGCGACGAGATGATCTGCTCGTTGATCTGGTTGTCCGCCAGCTTGAAAATATTCGCCGTGGAATATCCGAAGGACCATGTCCCCTCCCCGAGATCCGGGATGCCCAGCGCTTCGTGATAGCACATGTGCGTGAAGTTCGAGCAAACGGAGTAAAGGGTGTTATGCTTCGTGGATACCTCCGGCGCCGCTTCCGGCATCATACGGATCAGTCCGCCGAGATAGGGCGTGACCACCGTCAGATGCGTACTGTCGTACTGGATCTTCGTACCCTTTGCCGAGTAAGCAAACGCCGTATTCACAAGCGCCTCTTCCAGATCGGCGCGGGTCACAAATTCCGTACCGGCTGCCGCCTCTTCCGTTTTGGTCAGCTTGCAGGCGGTACAGGTGTAGGTCACAAGTCCTTTTTCCGTCTGCGTGGGCTTCACGGTCAGTTCACCGTCGTTCCACGCGTGCTCCTTCGTCTCCTTGTGGGTGGAGTCGGCGGAGCAGACTCTTGTATGCGTTCCGTCGCCGTTGTCCGTCCACTCGCTCCACATGCAGACGTGGTTGTCCAGAAGCTTACCGATCGAATTGACCGTCCAAAGGCGGTCGACGGGATCCTGCGGTTTCAGAAGATCCCCCTCAAACGCATTAAGAATGTCATTCGCCATTGCCCAGGAGAAGGCCGCTCTCGAATCGGCAAAGATCTTCGTTCCGTCCGCAGTATATTTGTCCATACGCATTGTCTTGGTGACGTCGCTTTTTCCGTAGAGCTTTGCCCATTTGTAAAGATAGTACGCCGCGTGTTCGCGATCCACGGGGGCATCCGCTTTGAACGTTCCGTCGGAATAGATTTTCGTCAATCCGTTTTCGTACGCCC
>JAFVWG010000173.1 GCA_017501805.1 Oscillospiraceae bacterium | reverse complement strand
GATGACGGCGGTGACCTTGTCGGCGCACTGCATCTGCAGCGGCAGGATCTGATCCCGAAGCTGATCGGCGGCTGTGAGGAGACGACCACGGGCATCGTGCGTCTGCTTGCTATGGAGCGGGAAAAGGCGCTTCGCTTCCCGATGATCGACGTCAACGACGCACAGTGCAAGCATTTCTTTGACAACCGCTACGGCACGGGACAGTCTGTATGGGACGGCGTCAACCGCGCGACGAACCTCATCGTTGCGGGCAAGACGATCGTTATCGCGGGCTACGGCTGGTGCGGACGCGGCATCGCAATGCGCGCCAAGGGACTCGGCGCCCGCGTGATCGTCACGGAGATCGACCCGGTCAAGGCGATCGAGGCGGTCATGGACGGCTTTGATGTTATGACGATGGACGAAGCAGCACCGCTCGGCGATGTCTTCATCACCGCAACCGGCTGCCGCGATGTCATTACGCCGAAGCATTTTGCCGAGATGCGCGACGGCGCGCTCCTCGCCAACGGCGGACACTTCAATGTGGAGATCGACGTCGAGTGGCTTGAAAAGAACGCATCGTCCACGATCCCGGGACGCACGGACGTGACGAAGGGCTATGTCCTTGCAAACGGCAAGACGGTGTTCGTCCTCGCGGACGGACGGCTCGTGAATCTGGCGTCCGGCGACGGTCATCCCGTGGAAATTATGGATATGTCCTTTGCCATTCAGGCGCTGTCTGCGGCACATCTGACAAAGTACCGCGATCTCTCCCCCGCCGTGCACGCCGTGCCGCAGGAGATCGACACAGAGGTCGCAAAGCGTTGGCTGAACGCCGCCGGCAAGAACATCGACATCCTGACCGACGCACAAAAGCAGTACCTCAATTCCTGGGGAACGGTTTAAGAAAACAACGAACACAGGAGGTTCTGTTATGGATTTAATGATAATAGTCGGTCTTCTTATTACAATTTCTCTGCCGTTTGCAATGATCTATGTTTCCAACAGATACATCACCCCATGGTGGGAGAATTTGAAAGCACGCCATCAGTATGACGACCCGAAGCCCTGGTGGTGGTATATTTTCGTAGGTCCATAGGCAGGAAGAGCGTACCGAAGCATCGGTACGCTCTTTTGGTTGATGTGTATTGCGGCTTGACTCAAAAGGAATCCCCTCGCTAATCGAGGGGATTCCTTACTCTTCAGAGAAGTCTTTTGAGCATTGCTTCGTGCGCGAGATTTTCCAACTTATCATCAAGCGGCGCAAGCTCCGCTTTGCCGTACTTCGTTCTGAGCGCCGTTTCGAGGATATAATCGCAAAGGACGGGGTTTTTCGGCAGCAGGCAGCCGTGGGAATAGCTGGCAAAGACATTCTTGTACCGTGCGCCCTCCGTGCCGTCCGCGCCGTTGTTGCCGTGACCCTTGAGCACCGTTCCAAGCGGCTCAACGCCGTCGCAGAGGAAGGTTCTGCCGGAATGGTTCTCAAAGCCGACGATACGCTCGCCGGGTATTTCATCAAAGGAGAAGGCGTAGTCGCCGATCAGGCGCTCTCGGCTTTCCTCTGTATATAGGTTCAGCGCCCCGATAAACTCGCAGGTCTCGCCTTCGCAGTTCTTGTAGTAATGTCCGAGCATCTGATAGCCACCGCAGATGGCAAGGAAGGTCTTTCCGTCCTCGATCGCGGAACGGATCTGCTCCGTCTTGTCTCCGGCAAGGTCGCGCAGCAGGAATTCCTGTTCAAAGTCCTGTCCGCCGCCGATGAAGAACAGATCGTATTTTGCGGCGTCCAGCTTGTCACCGATGCAGACAGGATCCGTATGCACGTCGATCCCGCGCCACGACAGGCGCTTCGCCATACAGGTGATGTTGCCGCGGTCGCCGTAGAGGTTGAGAACGTCCGGATATATATGGCAGATATTCAGTTCCATACAGCCACCTACTCCCAAAAGGCCTTAAAGCCGAATTTTTTGCTGATCGTGCTGCGCAGGTCCAGCATTGCCGTATAGGTCGGCATAATATACACAGGCACTTCCCTGTCGGTCAGTGTCCGCACAAGGGTCTCGTAGTCCTTTTCAATATGCAGACGCTCCTCGGGGAAGCCGGCATATTTAAACCGCATCGCCATATCCTCCGCGCGTCCGCCGGAGAACCACACATCACGCAGAGGCTTGTCCTCGCCGTAGAGACACTCAAAATCGACGTCCCAGATCCAGCTGAAGTCCTTTCCGTCCTGCGTATGGTCGCTGAGGCAGATGGCAAAAACATATTCCTCCGTGCGCTGCGAGAGGTAGTTCAGCACCTGACTGCAGCCCGCAGGGTTTTTGATGAGGATCATCCGCAGTTCCGTCTTTCCGATGGGGAATTTCTCCATCCGACCGAAGCCGCAGGTAAAATGCCCGAGAGAGGCGGCACAGACAGCGGGATCCAGCCCGAGCGCCTTTCCTGCAGCCATCGCGGCGCAGGCGTTGTAGATGTTGTAGCCGCCCGGAAGCCCGATGACGCAGTTGTCCGAACGCGTTCCGTCCGAAAAAACAACGGTCGCTGAGGCCTCGTCCATCGAAAGGATCTTCTCAACGAAGATATCCGGATCGGGGCGGCGGAATCCGCAGGACGGGCAGGCATACGCGCCGAGATGTCCGTAGGTGACGTAGTCGTAGGTATAGGCGTGCCTGCAGCGCACGCAGTAGGGTGCGTCCGAGAGCTCTTCCACGCGTTTTTCGTACATCGGCGTCTGCACGCCGTAGAAAACCACAGGATTTTCGATCCTGTCACGCAGAGACGTGCAGAGCGAGTCATCCGCGTTCAGACAGACGGTCGCATCCGGGCATTCCATCAGTCCGAGCAGGATGTTTTCAAGCGTGTTGGTGACGTCGCCGTAGCGGTCGAGCTGATCGCGGAAGACATTCGTCACAACGACCACGGAGGTACGGACGCAGCGGGCGATGTGCTTGAAGGCAGCCTCGTCCGTCTCTATGAGCGCATAGTCGTTCCGGCAGCGACCGAACAGCGTCGAATGCATTGCGTATTCCGCCGTGACGCCGCTGAGCAGATTGGCGCCGGAGCGGTTGGCAAAAAAGGAGATCCCGGAATCGGTCAGCGACTGCTCGATCATTCTCGCGGTCGTCGTCTTTCCGTTGGTGCCCGTAACGAGAATGGTCTTCACGCCTTTTGCCAGCTCTCCGAGCAGTCCGGGGCAAATTTTCAGCGCGACCCGTCCCGGGAGGTCTGTGCCGCCTCTGCCGAGCAGCCGAATGAGAAAACGGCTGACCTTGCAGGCAAGCACGGCAAGAAAAACTCTGATTTTCATAATCGATATCACACGCCTTTATATTCCGATTTGAAAGGTGAGGTTCAGCCAGGCGATCGCCTCGCCGATCCACGAATGCGCCAGGGATGCGCCGTTTGCAAGGACTTCGGGACGGTTTGTCATCTCATCGCCCGTCACAAGTCCGTGCTTTCCGACAGGATAGATGTGCATGGAAAACGGAACGTCGTGCTTCTCCAGCGCTTCGGCATAGAGCAGACTGTCCATAACGGAAACGATCTCGTCCATTCTTGTCGTCCAGATAAACGTCGGAGGCGTGCGGTCCGTGACCATTTTTTCACAGGAGAACGCCGTGCGCTCCTCGTCTGTTAAATGTGCGTGTCCGACCAGTCTTTCGATGCAGGGCGTATGCAGATACGCTTCGTCCGCCGTGAGGCGTGCATAGCCGAGCACACAGGCGTTCGGTCTGCGGCTGTCCGGGAAATGCTTCCGCACCGCCTCACAGTCGAAACGGTTGGAGTAATACGCGCTGAGATGTCCGCCCGCCGAGAAGCCCATGACGGCGATCCTGTTCGGATCCACGTGCCACTGCTCCGCGTTTTTGCGGATCAGATCCATTGCCGCTGCCACTTCCACGATCTGCGAGGGATCGCGATGCGGTGCAACGGAGTACTCGAGGACAAAAATGTTAAAGCCGCCGGCGAGGAACGGAAGGCCGACCGTTTCACGCTCACGGACGCTCAGCAGGCCGTAGCCGCCGCCCGGAAGGATCAGAATTGCAGGACGGTTTGGGTTCGTCTGGGACTTTGCCGAGAAATTACGAAGCAAGACCGCATGCAGGATCGGATCGCGTCCATCCTCTCCGAGGAAGGGGTAAATATCTTTCAGATTCAAAGCAAGCTGTTGCAAATCACAGCACCTCCACAGAGCGTCTATCCTTCGCGCATTATAGCATTTTCCCGCGTTTGCGTCAATAAAATACGACGCGCCGCTTGAGAATCCGCATCACTTTCTGTATAATGGTGTTATAAAGCGAAAGGAAATAGCGGAATGAAACTGATCTCCTGGAATGTAAACGGGCTTCGTGCCTGTGTCGGAAAGCAATTTTCCGAATATTTCAATGCTCTGAACGCCGACTGGTTCTGCATTCAGGAAACGAAACTGCAGGCCGGTCAGATCGACCTCGCCTTCCCCGGCTACACTTCCTATTGGAACTACGCAGAGAAGAAAGGCTATTCCGGCACCGCGATCTACACGAAGCACGAGCCGCTTTCGGTCGAGCTTGGGGTCGGAGTCCCGGAGCTCGACACCGAAGGTCGGATGATCACGCTGGAGTATCCCGAATTTTACATCGTCACCTGCTACACGCCGAACGCACAGGACGGTCTGCGTCGCATCGACCACCGTATGGCGTGGGACGACGCCTTCCGTGAAAAGCTCGTGGAGCTGGATGCCAAAAAGCCCGTCATCGCCTGCGGCGATCTGAACGTGGCGCACAACGAGATCGACCTGAGGCATCCCGCCGCAAATCGCAAAAACCCCGGTTTTTCGGACGAGGAGCGTGAGAAATTCGGCAGGCTGCTCGAAGCAGGCTTCACCGATTCCTTCCGCTATCGCCATCCCGACCAGGTTGCCTACAGCTGGTGGAGCTACCGCGCGAACGCGCGCGCAAACAACGTCGGATGGCGTATCGACTATGTCGTGATCTCGGACCGTCTCCGCCCCAACGTGGCGGCAACG
>JAFVWG010000172.1 GCA_017501805.1 Oscillospiraceae bacterium | reverse complement strand
ACAGAGATTCCCGGGCGAGAGCCCCTGCCGCCGCACCGGCCGCTGCGCGGACTGCGTCAGCCCGGACTGCATCTGCACGAACCTCGTCGTGACGCGGCTGAGCAGAGTTGAGGAACGCATCCACGTCATCCTCGTCGGGGAAGATCTTGGGATGTAAAACCGGCTGAAATTGCAGGAAAAGCCTCCCGAAAGGGAGGCTTTTCTGTTGCCTTGCGGCGGAATAAAAAACGACGGTCGGAAGAGCGTCGTTTTTCTGTGTAAGCATCAGCGGATCTCTTCGATGTGGTGGACGTACTCGAGGGTATTGAGCGCCTCGATGATCTGCTCGTGCGTTTTATACTTGCGGAGCTCCTGCGAGCTGATGGAGATCGCGATCGAGTAGACGCTGAGTCCCGAGCCGGCGTAGGCGGGGTTGACCTCAATATCATCGATGCGCATACCGAGCTGCCGGATGGTGGCGGCAAAGCTCTGCAGGTGGCGGGGGTTATCCAGCTCCACGTGGAACTCGAAGTGATTGGAGCGATCCTTGAGATAGCGCTCGATGGACGGGAACAGCGCAAGGCTCAGCGACAGAGCGAGATAGGCGACGATCGCGACCGTGTAGCAGCCGGCGCCGATGCACAGACCGAGCACACTGCAGGTCCACAGACCGACAGAGGTCGTCAGACCCTTGATCTGGCTCTTGGAGCTGAAGAGGACGGAGTTCACGGAGATGATCGCAACGCCGATGACCGCCGCCGCGGAGAAAACATAGGTGCCTCCGGAGAGCGCCATATCGAGCGACATTGCCATTGTGGCGGCAAATGAGACAAGGATGAAGGTACGCAGACCTGCGGCGTGACGCTTGCTTGCGCGTTCGCAGCCGATCAGGGCGGCGAGCAGGATGGACAGGGCGATCCGCAGCAGTACGCTTGCGACGTTGAGCTGCGATGACCACGGGCCGATCAGGGTTGCGATGGGATCAAAATAACAAATCATCAGAAAATGCGCCTCCTTCGCAGATTGTTGTGTTTTAAGCCGCGCAGCGCCTGCTGCTGTTCTTCGGCGGCGTCGAGGAACGCCTGCTCGTTTTCTTCGTCATAGGACTTCGGCGGCGGGAGCTCCTTTTGGATCTTCTGGATGCGTTCCACGAGAAGCTGTGCCGCAGACTTGACCTCGCCGGTCGCGGTGACCTCTTCGACAGGCGCGACGTCTTCGAGCGTTGCATAGGATTTTGAAAGATAGAGCGAGAGCTTTGCACAGGCGGGACCGACCAGCTCGAACAGGATGCTGGCGGCAAGGATGACCGTGTGCAGGGCGCTTCCCATATCGCCGCCGAGCGTTCGTGCGCCGAGCGAGGCAAGACCGATGGCGACGCTTGCCTGCGGGATCAGGGCAAGACCGAGATAGTTCCGCACGAGCTTCGGCTTCTTTACGACGGCACAGCCGGCAAACGCGCCGACATACTTACCGATGAAGCGGAAGACGAAGAACATCAGGCAGATCACCAGCAGCGAAACGCCGTCCATACCGCCGGAGACGCCGAACAGTGCGTCGATGCGGAAGTTCAGTCCCGAGCGGACGAAGAACATCAGCAGCAGCGGCGGAGAGAAGTAGTTGAGCTGCTTGAAGAGCTTATCGTCCCCCGTGAGGTTGATGTAGATCATACCCATGGACATACAGCCGAGCAGCGGCGAGATGCTCAGAAGCGCGCAGATGCCGCAGAAAGCAAAGAGCAGCGCCACCGCGATGATGAGACGGTTATCCGTCGAACGCTTGGAGAGCAGCCATTTCATTACGAGACCGAAGAGCACACCGAGCAGCATAACGCCGAGGTTGATGCCGAGCGGCTCAAGGATGCTCCAGAGGTTGATCACATTGCCGCTCATTGCCGCATGCACCACGGAGATGGCGATGGAGAAGGTGAGCAGAGCAACGAGGTTATCCAGCGCAATGACCTGCAGGAGCGTGTTGACAAAGTCGCCCTTCGCGCCGGTCTGGCGGATGGTCATCATCGTGGAAGCGGGTGCGGTCGCCGCGGCGAGCGCCGCCACCACAATGGAAAACAGAAGATTCAGCCCAAGCAGGAAGTGCACCGCCACGAAGACGAGCACCGCCGCGGTGAGCGCCTCGAGGAGCGTGATGACAACGACCTTTGCGCCGTTCTGCCGCAGTGCGGCAACGCGGAAAAACTCACCCGTGGAAAAGGCGATGAACGCCAGCGCGATATCCGCGAGGAAATCCATACCGCCGATGATCTGCGCGGGGATGAGGTCGAGGCACTGCGGACCGATCAGAATGCCGGCGAGGAGGTAGGCGGTGACGCTCGGCAGCTTGATGAGATTGGCGATGCGCGTCATGGCGTAGCCGCAAAACAGCATCAAAGATATGGAAATGATGACCGCGGTCGGTGACGACGGGTCGAAATAAGCAGCCACGATACCCCTCCTTTCGGCAAAATGCACGGCATAATATCTATTAAGTATACCGATAAGTGTGAAAATTGTCAACATCGGAAAAGCTGCAAAGGCTCCTGCTCAAATATATTGCCGCGCCCGGAGTTCGATGCCGCGCGCGAAAGCTTTTTGCTTTTCGGGGAAAGTGTGCTACAATGGACGAAACGAAAGGGGGGAGCGCGATGCGGCTTCTGATGCATATTTGCTGTGCGCCCTGCGCGAATGCGCCCGTGGAGCTGCTGCGGAGCGAGGGCGTGGAGCTGACCGGCTTCTGGTACAACCCGAACATCCATCCTGTGACGGAGTATCGCGCGCGCCGCGACTGCCTGCGCGAGTACGCGAAGTCGATCGCGCTGCCGCTGGTGGAAAAGGACGAGTACGGTCTGCGGGAATTCTGCCGTGCGGTCGCGGACAAGATCGACAGCCGCTGTGCGTCCTGCTACGAGATGCGGCTGTACGAGACCGCGAAAACCGCGAAGGAACAGGGCTTCGACGCCTTTACATCGAGCCTGTTCATCAGTCCGTATCAGAACCACGAGCTGATGAAGGCCGTCGCCGAACGTGCCGCGGAAAAGTACGGCGTGCAGTTTTACTACCGCGATTTCCGACCGCTGTTCTTTGCGGGACAGGAGCGTGCGCGTGCGCTGGGCTTTTATATGCAGAAATACTGCGGCTGCGTTTTTTCCGAGGAGGAGCGATACCTCGGCGGGGGCAAGCCGCACCCGGAGGGCTTCGAGCCGCCGCGCCGTGCCGCGCTGGAGGTGCGGCGGGTGAGCGATCCTGCCGCGTATATGCCGCTTCTGCTGGAGGCGGACCCCTCGGAGGAGCGCGTGCGCGAATATCTCAGGAACGCGGATGTGTATGCGCTCCGTGAGGGCGAGACGCTGCTCTCGCTTGCGGTGCTGGTCCGCGAGGATGCGAAGACCGTGGAGCTGAAAAACCTCGTCACGCCCGAGGCACATCGCGGGAAAGGCTATGCGACGAGGCTTCTCAAGGCACTTTGCGGAACGTATCGGCAGAAATACGAACGGATGCTCGTCGGCACGACGGAGGGGAACATCCCCTTCTATGTCAAGCGCGGGTTTGACCGATATGTGCGGACGGAGAAGGATTTCTTCCTGCGCTATCCGCAGGCGGTGTTCGACGGCGGACACCGCTGCGCCGATCTGCACTGCTACGCGAAGGATCTGAGGAAGAAATGACGCAGTACACGGCAAAATGGCAATCGCCGCTCGGGGAGATCACGCTCGTGTCGGACGGCACGGCGCTGACGGGACTTTGGTTCACGGATCGGCACGATGCCGCCGACGCGGAGACGAAGGAGCTTCCGATCTTTCGGGAGACGGTGCGATGGCTCGAATGCTACTTCGGCGGCAAAGAGCCGGATTTCACGCCGAAGGTTGCCCTGCGCGGAACGGCGTTTCAGGAGCTGATCTGGGAGATGCTCACGGAGATCCCCTACGGTCGGACAACGACCTACGGAGCACTCGCCGCCGCTGCCGCGAAGCGGCTCGGCGCGGCTCGGATGTCCGCGCAGGCGGTCGGCGGCGCGGTGGGACGCAACCCCGTTTCGCTGATCGTGCCCTGCCACCGCGTCATCGGCGCACACGGCAGCCTGACCGGCTACGCCGGCGGCACGGAGCGGAAACGGCTGCTGCTGGAATTGGAAAAAGGATAATAGAGTGGGGCGCTGTTCGGATGAACAGCGCCCCTGTGTTTTTACGGCAGTTCGATCTTACCGTGCTGTTTTTCAAAATCCTCGATCGCTCTGCGGATCAGGTAGATGACCTCTCAGTTTGCGGAGCGACCTTCGTATTTTGAAATATAATGCAGTTTATGGTGCAGCTCGCTGTCGATCCGCAGACCGAGATGCTTGTCCTTTTCCTGCTTCTGAAGCGCCATAGGATCCATCCTCTCTGTACTTGATAAAATTACATCTTGAGTTTATTTCAAGTACAGATTACAATGTTTATTATGTACTTAATTTAAGTACATAATACTTTGCGGAGACGAATGGTATGGAGAAAAAGGCGTTCTTTGTATTGCATCCCAGAAGATTGGAAGACCTGCGTGTTCCGCATTTTGCAGAGCAGGAGAGAGCCTATCGGATCGTGGCGCGTGTGTGCCTGCCGAAGATCGACTACGAAAATTTCGTTTGTGATTTGTTGGCAGACCGAAGTTTTTTGGAGAATCGGGGAAGAGAATGCAAGACCGGTACGGTGTGGGAGTGTCTGCTTGTGCCGCCGTTGGCGGAGGGAAGAGGGAATAGTGAAGAGTGAAAAGTGAATAGTGAAGAGTGAAGAGGTGTGGTGTGCCGCTTGCGGCACAGATAGAGATACTGCCTGCGGCAGGCGGATGGGCAATGCCCATCCCTACGACGGTGGTTCTGAATCGCTGCGGGGGAATTCTGTGGCTGCGAGGTAGGGACGAGCATTGCTCGTCCGCTTTTTGTTGCCGCAAAGCGGCGATTGGATCGTCTCTCCCTCAGTCAAGCCGCAAGCGGCTTGACAGCTCCCTCGTCAGAGGGAGCCTTCTTTCTTGTTGCGCTT